>CAJTZQ010000069.1 GCA_910583795.1 uncultured Muribaculaceae bacterium | reverse complement strand
AGCCTTGTCTCGGAGCATCCTCTTCGCCGCCCAGTCGAACCGTATGTATCTGTCGTAATCAGCCATAATCCTGTCATTTGGTTGTCTCCTACAAAATTAACAAATAATTTGTAAAAACAAACTAAAAGAAGTAAGGATTGATGTAAATTTACGATTTATGTGCCGTATGAAAAAATGGCAATGAAAATTCGACCAACCCCCGAAGAAGTTTCGACGAAATAGAACGGATTTTATTTTTAGTAACTTTTAAATTTATTTGCCGAAGGAATTGAGAGGATATGTCAGGCAGATTTTTGGTATTTATGATGGAGTTATGGGGTTCCATAATGACTGAATAAATATCATAAAGATGCCGACATAGACCTCAATGACAAGACAAAATAAATTTTAAACAGTTTCTTAGACTACTCTTCTTCAAACCTGAAGCTTGCTATGGCTGCATTGCATATAACATTATCTGCATCTTTTTCGGCTTCTATTGTCGCATTCTCCGGTATGACGGCATACCATATTCCGTCTTGACAGAATATGGGATTCAGATAGAGAGTTGAGCCTTCATATTCCACAGGAAGCCCCTTTTCGTCTGCTCTGGTATCTGATAATTGTAGATGTGCCAACAACTTGCCATCGTTCATGCGGAAAAAGTCGAAAAATGAGGTGCCTTCCGATTGATATATCACCTCCATCTTGTCGTTGTCGGAGGCAAACCATCCCAAGAGATTGATATATTCATTTTGTTTCTTCATCGCTCCCTCGAAATCAACTTGCATCATTTGATCAAGCTCTTTCTCAATTTCAGGAGTTATGGTTTTCCCATTACGGTCGAGAATTGCCAATCTTTCAAGTTTCCCGGGTTTTATGGTATACAATGTATCTACAATGGTTATAACACCTTCATCCCCAAGATTCGAAAAACTTCCACTGCGATAACCCAGCTTATATCCATCGATTACGATTGAGTCGGTCTGCCGGAAGTTTTTGTCAAGCTGATGGATTACAAATCCGGATTCCCGTTCTTCGTATGTATTTATACCCTTTGATAGGGATCCGATAGAAAGACGCTTGAAACTTGGGGCGTCATAATGATACGTCGTGACAAGGCTGTCGCTGAATGTATAACGATGGGCGAAATTGTTGGGAGTGTTGAGAACAACTTCTCTTGCCGGACGGTCCACGTAAATGTGATCGAGCCACGAATATTCTCCCGGACCTTGGCCTTTATGATTGATTTCTCTAATCAACTTGCCATTGGAAAGAGTGAAAAGCAACACTCTTTCAAGGTTGTCGCAAATAATAACGGTATCCCCTGCGATACCTTGAATCATAGCGCTTTCTCCTAACAACGCTTCCGATACGGTGTCGAGAGCGACATATTTAAAATCTTTAATTTTAAGATTGTTGAACTGTTCCATCCGGCTTGCATCGGCAAGATTAAAACGTACCACTTCTTTATCGTCGTTGCTGGAGCTGCATGCCATGAGCAGTGAGGCGCTTAATATTGATGTCGCAAATGTCAGGTTTAAAAGTTTCATTGGATAGCATTTTTTGAAAATACAAATATAAACAAAAATTTTTAGATAGATTAAACGATCGTTCGTCAAAAATGAATGGAACCAGTAATCCAATTTGAGGTTAATCTTGTTGTTTCGTATATAGTGATAATGAATCGCTATTGTATATATTCCCTACCAGACTTTAATCTTTTGTATTAAAATTTCCACTATGAAATACACCAACCTATTCGTTGCATTTGTGGTCTTATGCTCGGCATTCATTATAAAAGCTCAAGACAAACAATTGCCAAATGCATACGTAAGGGATTCACTTCCGGAATCCTGGCAAATGACCCGACAATGTTATCAGACCCTCCCCACCAATGATGCCTGGTGGCAGATATTTAATGATTCCACTCTTAACATGCTTATTACAAAAGCTGTCGCCAACAATTATAATGTCGCGGCGGCAATGAAGCGTATTGAGATGGCTGATAAAGTGATTAAAGAGGCACGGGCGGGTTATTTCCCAACCATTTCTATTGCCGGCGGGTGGAACAAGGCTCAGCAGAGCGGTGTCACTACGAAAAATGTTGTGCCGGCGATTAAAGATTCCTATTTTTCATTAGGAGCCACTATGAATTGGGAAATCGATGTGTTTGGTAGGATTCGGGAAAATGTAAAAGCAAAGAAAGCGGCATATAATGCATCGCGTGCGGATTATGATGCTGTCATGGTCTCATTGTGTGCAAATGTCGCCACGGCATACATGGAGTTGAGAATGTGTCAGGAAGAACTTGCTGTTGCGAACGCGCATATAGCATCACAGGATCAGATTGTGAAAATTACCGAAGCCAGATTTGAAGCGCAGCTTGCAAGTATGCTCGATGTGACACAAGCCAGGATTGTGCTTTATAATACGCAAAGTTCGCTCCCCGGACTCAAATCTCAAATAAAGACACTGATAAATTCTCTCTCAATTTTGATTGGAGAATATCCAGGTGAAACGGCAATGTGGTTGTCGGTCTATGGACAGATGCCAAACTACCGGCAGACTGTTGCTGCAGGCGTGCCGTCTGATCTGTTACGACGTCGCCCTGATATTGTTGAGGCGGAAATGCAACTTGCCGAGTATGCAGCCAACGTTGGAATCGCCAAGAAAGATTTTCTGCCGACCCTTGCTTTGACTGGAAGTATTGGCACATCGGCACACAAGGTTGACGATCTTTTTGGTGACCATAGTCTTACATATTCTATTGCACCGCAACTTTCATGGACTCTATTTGACGGATTGGCAAGAAACTATCGCACGGCAGAGGCAAAACTTCAGTTGGAAGCTGCCGTGGATCAGTATAATCTGACGGTAATGAATGCTGTGGAGGAAGTAGACAACGCGCTAATAAAATACGATTCCACCCTCGCTTCCATAGAATTGCAAAAGAAAGTCGTGGAGCAAAGTGAGAAAAGTCTTAATCTTGCGGTTGATCTTTATAAGACAGGATTGACAGAATTCTCAAACGTTGTCGATGGACAGATGAATTGGCTTGAAAGCCAGAACACACTGGTCACTCTTGAAGGTAGGGCACTGTCTACCCTTGTTTCGATCTATCAGGCTCTCGGGGGCGGATGGGAGGCTGCCTCTCAGGAAATAGATAAATAGTTCAAAACCGATAATCAATTACGCTATGAATACACAATTACATTCCACATGGCTGCTTATCTGCGCGGCTGTAATATCTCTTACTTCCTGTCATGGAAAAGGGAAATCGCAAGAAGAGAATGCCACAAGAGCAATTGATGTGGCGGTTGCCACTACGGATTCTATCGTTCTGCATAAAACCTATCCCGGTTATCTTGTAGCCAACAAATCTGTGGATGTTGTGGCACAGGTAGACGGTAAGCTGCTGACTAAAAATTATGAATCAGGAAAGAAGGTTCAAAAGGGACAGGTCCTTTTTACAATTGATCCCACTTTGTATAAGGATGCGGTTAAACGTGCGGAAGCTTCGCTTGCTTCGGCTATAAGCTCAAGGGATTATGCCAAGAGTCATTATGAGGCAGTGAAAAAAGCTCTTGAAGCTGATGCAGTTTCAAAAATGGAAGTTCTTTCTGCCGAGAGTGCCTATAATCAGGCAGAAGCGAATATAAAGGATTGTCAAGCTGCTCTAAACACCGCACGCACGAATCTTGGCTATTGCACTGTCGTTGCCACATTGACAGGATATATATCAGATTCCTCCCTGAGTGTAGGGAGCTTTATTAACGGTGGCGCAGCTCCTGTGAAGTTGGCTACAATCTATGACAATTCAACTCTTTTTGCCGTGTTCGACATTGAGGATTCTCAATATGAACATATCGTGGGAGGCGGTGGCGGAATAAATTCTCCAATTTACAGGGCGATCCCACTTAAATTCTCGGATAATCTCAATCATGATTATGCCGCGGATTTGTGGTATGAGTCCCCTTCTGTAGAAAAAGAGACGGGCACTCTCGAATTAAAGGGGGTGGTGAAGAATTTTGATAATGAATTGAAAGAAGGCATGTATGTCACAGTGTCATTACCTTATGGAATTGATCCGAAGGCTGTGCTTGTGAAAGATGCGGCTATCAGCACCGATCAGCTCGGTAAATATATGTATGTGGTAAACGATTCCAGCAAAGTGGTCTACACTCCTGTTGAAGTAGGGGAATTGTATCAAGATTCATTGAGAGTGATTAACAAAGGGATAAAAAGTGGCGATAAATATGTGACCAAAGCGCTTCTGACGGTAAGGACCGGTGAGGAAGTAAAACCCGTAGTTACCAAATGACATTGAAACAAATTCAATAATATTAACCCGAATATCTCCACAAGACCGCAGCATGGAGGAAGGATGCCATGTAAAGGTTATAAATTATAGAAACCATGTTCTCAAAATTTTTTATAGACCGTCCGATTTTTGCCACAGTCATCGCTTTACTGATGGTTTTGGCAGGAGTAATGACGGTGCAGACTCTTCCGGTTGCCCAATATCCGGATATAACTCCGCCTACGGTAATGGTGTCTGCCACATATCCGGGTGCAAGTGCCGAGACTGTGGCACGTGCTATAGGTGTTCCCATCGAGGAGCAGATCAATGGTGTTGACGGAATGCTTTACATGAATTCCACGTCAGGATCAGACGGCAGCTACGGACTGACAATCACGTTTGAAAACGGCACAGATATAGATGAGGCGGCTGTGGAGGTTCAAAACCGTGTGCAGGAAGCGACCCCGCAACTACCGACGGCTGTAACTGAACAGGGAGTGAGTGTCACCAAACGAAGTAGCAACAATGTTTTGTTTATCGCTCTTGAAGCAGACGATGCAAGCCGCTACGACGCATTGTATCTGACCAACTATGCCCAGCTTCACATGACAGACCCGCTTTCCCGCGTTGAAGGTGTAGGCGGCGTCCAGGCTTTTGGGGCAGGGGAATATAGTATGCGCATATGGCTTGATCCTGAAGCCATGAGGGCAAGAGGATTGACACCTTCTGACGTCACAGGAATGATTCAGTCTCAAAATATGGAGGTCTCGGCAGGTTCTGTCGGAGCTCCTCCAACAAACTCAGGTTCTCAGTTTGAATACACTCTGACCAGCCAGGGGCAGTTGTCGAGCGCAGAGGAATTCGGCAATATCATTTTGCGTTCAGACGGCAACGGGATATTGAGATTGAAAGATGTGGCTAAGGTGGAACTCGGAAGTTCAAGCTATTCCGCAGTAGCCAAAGTCAACAATAAGGCAACCGCACTTATCGGTGTAGAGCAACGTCCGGGAGCTAATGCACTTGAGGTGGCAAAAGGCGCTCTTGAGGAATTGGACAGGCTTGCCCAATATTTCCCGGATGGGGTGCACTATTCCGTTGTGCTCAATGCTACTGATTATGTGAAGGAATCAATCGATGATGTGTTGTCGACATTTGTCATCACTTCACTTATCGTGATGGCTGTGATCCTGATTTTTTTGCAGAACTGGAGAGCTGTGATCATACCTATGCTTACAATCCCTGTCTCTCTTATAGCCACATTCGCAGTAATGAAACTATTGGGTTTCTCTCTAAATACACTTACATTGTTCGGACTTGTGCTCGCAATCGCTATTGTGGTGGATGATGCCATTGTGGTGGTGGAAGACTGCTCGCGTCTGATTGACAAGGGAGACATAACGAAACGTCAGGCTGCGGAAAAGGCGATGCGGGAGTTGCAGGGACCCGTGATTGGCGAGGTGCTTGTATTGTTGTCAGTATTTATCCCGACAGCGTTTGTGAGCGGTATCACAGGAGAACTTTATAAACAATTCGCTCTCACGATCGCAGTTTCGACAGCATTCTCAGGATTTAATGCCTTGACATTGACTCCGGCATTGTGTGCATTGTTCCTCACACCACGTAAACCTGCGAAGTTTTTCCTTTATAAATGGTTTAACAAAGGTTTCGACAAGACCCTTCATTTCTACGATAAGAGTATCACTGCAATGCTCGGGCGTCCTGCCGTATCTTTGTTGGTGTATTTTGCAATCGCCATCGTAGCGTTTTGGGGATTTGTGAAATGGCCTACCAGCTATCTTCCGGAAGAGGATATGGGATATTTTATGACTTCTGTTGAATTGCCTACCGGGGCTTCTCTTGAAAGAACTCAGAAGGTGGTTGACGGTCTGTCGGAAGAAATAAAGAAAATACCCTACGTTAAAGACGTGATGAGTATTTCCGGATTTTCTATGATGGGTGGAGGTGCGTCATCCAATATGGGATCGGTCAATGTCATTCTGGAGCCTTGGAGCAAGCGTGGAAAAGCCGGCTCAATCAATAAAGTGATGGAAATGGTAGATGAAATCTCCTCTAAATTCCAGGAAGCTATTATATTCTCGATCAATCCTCCTGCAATTCCGGGACTTGGAGAGTCATCCGGTCTACAGATGATGCTTCTTGACATAAACAGCCTCGGCACTTCCGAAACCGCAAAGGCTCTTGACGAGGTTATGGCTCGTGCCGACAAGGATCCCAGGATTAAACAGGTGTCGTCACTTTATCAAGGCACCGTTCCACAATATCAGGTTAATATAGACCGGGATAGGATCAAGCTCCAGGGAATAATGGTTGAGGACGTCTACAATGCTATGCGTTCTTATCTTGGAGGTGCGTATGTCAATGATTTTGTTGAGTTTGGAAGGACATATCAGGTTACACTTCAGGCAAATGGAGAAGATCGTAAGAATGTAGAAGATATTCTAAGATTGTCTGTGAGAAATTCAGAGGGAGAAATGGTTCCATTCAGCACATTCGCTACTATATCACCCACTATGGGTGCGCCAAGTGTGTCACG
Organism: uncultured Muribaculaceae bacterium; assembly: GCA_910583795.1. GTDB lineage: Bacteria > Bacteroidota > Bacteroidia > Bacteroidales > Muribaculaceae > Lepagella. The sequence goes on along the minus strand of CAJTZQ010000069.1, from coordinate 13,170 downwards.
CTACAATATGTATGAATCGGCATCCCTGACTGCCACACCAGCCAAGGGGGTAAGTTCTTCAGAAGGTATAAAGGCGATGGAGGAGATTGTTAAGGATGCCTTGGGAAAATCATATTCATACGCATGGAGCGGAATTGCCTATCAGGAGACGCAGGCGGGGACAACCATCAGCTTTGTGTTTATCTTTGCAATTGTGATGACGATACTTGTACTTTCCGCACAATATGAGAGCTGGACAGATCCGATTGCTGTCGTGCTGAGTATGCCGGTGGCTATATTGGGCACAGTTCTGGGGTGCATATTCATGAGTCAGAGCATCAGCATTTATACTCAGATCGGATTGATATTGCTGTTGGGCATGTCGGCGAAAAATGCCATTCTTATCGTGGAGTATGCAATGGATTTCCGTAAGTCAGGCCTTGATATCAGGAAATCGGCTCATGATGCCGGAGTGATACGATTCCGTCCTATCATGATGACCGCCCTTGCATTCGTATTTGGTGTGATGCCCATGATGTTTGCGACAGGTGCGGGTGCTAACAGTCGTATTGAGTTAGGTACGGCAGTTGTGTTTGGGATGGCGATGAATGCTTTGATAGGTACTCTGTTTGTCCCTAATTTCTGGGAACTGATGCAGACAATCAATGAGAAGTATCTTTCCAAAGTATTTAAAGATCCTACCCCTGTAAGCAATGCTGCCTCGGGAAATGTGAACGAGTCAGGCAAGCAGACAGATACCTCAGCTTCAGATTCAATTTGACGGATTGTATGATCGTCAAAAGCTTTGTTTTTGCACGCAACGGCTTCGCGACGGGTGAAGTCAACATACAAAAAATGGGAAATGCACGCCACATTTCCCATTTTTTAGATTCGGTATTAACTTCTCTGTTTTAGGGCAGAGATGTCCGAAAGAAGTTCATTAGTCTTTGAGACGTGAAAGGATTGAGAGCAGTTTCTCACCCATGCCTATTGTGTATCCGGTCGATACCCAGACAACACGGTTGAATGTATCGGCTACGACGAAAATGGGATCAGATACATCAGTCAGATGAAGTGATTCGATAAGTTCGTTACGACTGGATCCATTGTTGTCAATGCCGAATACAACATTTTCAGGAAGGTTCTTAAACAAGCTCTTGTCGAATCTTGCAGCTTTTCCTTCATCTTCAAACAGGATCATTATTTTTCTGCCGGATTTTTCCAACTGATCCTTTACGGCTGCCATGTCGTTGAGGGCATGTGCCGATGGTTCATGATTTGGAGAAATAAGACCTACTACATAGTATCCTCTTCCGGTGGTTGACAGGATACTCTTGTCGCTGTCTGAGGAGAGGTCGTGATATATGTTTTCAGCATTCAACGATCCGATTACCGACAGTTCGGAATCGTCTTGACGTATTGTCAAAGGAAGAGTCACGATCTCGTTCTCAGGAATTATGAATACCTCGCTTCGGGCAAGCACACCGCCGTCGGCAAGGCGTTGACCGCTGGTCAGCATATACTGTCCGGATTCCAGTTCTACGGGAGATTTGAATATCTCAGACCAGGTGGCTCCTTCAGGGAATTCCAATTGGCGAGGGATGCCGTTCTCAATCCTTGATATAGAAAACTGCGAATAATATTTAGGATCGATAATATATCCTTCCGGACTGAATGTGAGAGAAAGTTTTCCTTTAGGAGTGTAAAGATCTGTTTTTATTGGAGTTTTTTCCGTATATTTAGAGAAATCGGCGTTTATCCAATTAAATGATTTGTCGGCATATTGAGTTGCCGATGTCACCGGATCAATACGTGCCGGAAGCCCAAGCGCTCTTGCGGCGGCAACAAAGAAGATGTTTCGGGAGAGAGCATCGGCACGCCGTGTTCTCCATACTCCTTCCGGACTCATTCTGAGTTTCTGCGGATTTTCGTTATCAGCCGGGGAGATGTTCATTGCCACCCATTCAACAAGCTTCTCCGGGTCAGCCTTGAATTCATCTTCAAGATTTTTGGAAAATGCTTTTGATAGACCGGCACGCCACGTGGTGAGCCATTCGTTTTCAATACGGGGGTTAAGCACATATTGATTGAAGAAATCCTCAGGGATACCTTTTGTGTTTGCACAGGTGTTGTTGACGTGATCAACAATCACTTCAACGGGAATATCGCGGCAATCCTTCTCTGAAACGTTGAGAAGAAGATTTATCGCACGGTCTTTTTTATCGCTGTCAAAAGATTCAAGACAGCCAACGAGTTTTGTATGATTCCCGCGAGAATTGACTAAAATTTTTTCAAGCGATGATGCATCCACATTTAAACGGCGGCCTATCGCGGCTGCCTGTTCAGGAGTGGCGAAGGTAGCCGAATAAGCATTCCTTATAGAATCCTCTTCATGCATCCTGCGATCGTTCTTGGCGCGTTGGGCTGCAGAAACTTGGGGAAGAGATGCCCCGGCAGGAGGTGGTGTAAGATTAAGTTCTGTTGTGAAAGAGTCCGCTCCGGTCTTGTCTAAAACGATTTTGATGGGTTCGCCGTTTTTATCTTTGTAATCACGTGGTGAGCCTTTGGCGAATCCGAACTTGTTGCCGTCTGTAGCCCAGATGAGAAGGTCGCCGAGACCGGCGGTAAGTGATGCTTCCCCATTTTTGTCTGCATTTTTAGTTACTGCAGGATAGTATTCTGAATAATTATAAATGCAGAAATTTACTTTTGCGTCTTTGGCAGGTTTCCCGTCGGGATAAACCACTTCAACAGGAAGTGTTGCAACGGGGGCATAATTGGAGGTCGTGTTTATGCGTGTGGTCAGAGGTTGCTTTAGAAGAACTTCTTCCGGTCCGTCATAGTCCCCCACAACATTGGTGTTCATCAACAATCCTCGCGATGCCGGAGCGTTGAACCATGCGAGATCAAGGACCGGTTCCGGCTCGCATGCTCCTAAGAAATGCCATTTCCCGTCAGCCCATGCTTCAACCCATGCATGATTGTCGTCTGTGTGCGCCCATCTCGGGGTATATATCTGACGGGCGGGAATGCCCACGGATCTTAGAGCTGCCACAGCAAAAGTGGATTCTTCACCACATCGTCCGATTGCTTGGCTCACAGAAGAGAGTGGAGATGAGGTCCTCGCGTCAGAGGGTTTGTAGGTGACTTTTTCATGACACCAATGATTCACTTCCAAAATAGCGTCTTTCATCGAAAGTCCTTTCACGCGGTCTTTCAACTCTTCATAAAACACCATTCTGGAATTGTCAAGGTTCTCGTTGTTGACTCTGACCGGCAAAACGAAGTGCATGAACTCTCTTTCAGGAACGGATTTACCCCAAGGCAATTCTTCTCTTGCACGCAAAGAGGCATCTATGTTATCGAGATAGAATTGTTCGGTGTAATCCGTGCGGTCGGGAAGCGACATTGATTTATAGAGGAAATCAAGAGCTTCTTCGCGGGTCAGTGCCGAAGCTGACAAGGTGGTCAGAAGAATAGACAGAAGTATTGGTTTCATGATATAGTAGAATTAATGATTCGCAGTAGCTTTGCCACAACATCGGGAGAGGTCGACAGGGGTGCATACTCATCAGAACCGGGTACACCCATTGACACCAAGGGTCGGCGGAAACGCATTTTGCTCGGAATCGGTTTGCGTGCCGTGGCGTGAATGGCATTCACGCCTGTCGCCGCTATTATTTCCGCAGCGTTTGATGGATTGATTCCTGAACCCGCCATGATTAGGGTTTTTCCATCGGCTTGATTCACAAGTTTGCTTATCAAAGGCAACCCTTTGACCGCAGATGGGGCTGCACCGGAAGTGAGCAGACAATTACATCCAAGTGCAATTATGTTTTTAAGATTGGCTTCTGGATCTCGAGACACGTCGAATGCCCTGTGGAATGTGATGTTGAGATTCTTGAGCCCGACTTTCCCGGCAGCTTCCCTGGCTGCAGAGATTAATCTTGAATTTGTATCCATGTCGACATCTCCATCCGGTGTCAACACTCCGATCACTACGCCGGTGGCACCCGCATATATGGCATCCCTGATATCATTCTCCATCAATGCGACTTCGGTTTCGGAATAAAGGAAGTCTCCGGGCCGCGGACGGATAAGCACATTGATTTGTTCTATCCCTGAGTCGACGGCTGAATGAATAAGACCGATGGAAGGCGTAAGTCCTCCTTCTGAAAGTCCGGAGCAAAGTTCAATGCGATTGGCGCCTCCCTCTTTTGCCGCGAGCACACTTGCGATGTCGCCGCAGCATATTTCAAGTTGTTTTGTCATAATGAGCATTCGATGATATGGTCGATTGCATTAGGAATTGAATCGAGTATAAGAACTGTGTTGTTGCCTACACGGCTTGTCTTTACCGGTTTGCCTGTAGAATATTCGAAAGCTTTTTTGATTTTCATATCCGTAGGAAGTACTATTGTATTAGTCTCCGGAGTCATGACATGCACAAACAGGCGGTCACCCTTACGGGTGGTTGTGCCCCATGATTGAGCAGGGAAGGGACCTGCCTCGGTGGAATAGATTGTTTCACCGTTGTTACGGAGCCATTCCCCCATTTCTTTCATGCGTGCCAGTGCTGTTGCTGGAAGTTCCCCATTTGGTTGAGGACCTACATTCAGTAGAAGATTCGCACCCATCCCGGCAGCTTTCACGAGGTAGCGGATAAGGGTTTGGGTGTCTTTATAATTCTGGTCCATAATCTTGTAGCCCCACATGCCGTTCATTGTGTTGCATGTCTCGAGAGGAAGACGGCTTACTTCCTGTCCTGAAAGCCCGGCGGTGTTTTCTCCCGGAAGGTCGCGTTCAAAAATCTGGATGTCCTCGCCTGCAAAAGGAGTCTGGTGATGGTTGTTTGCCACCATACAAGACGGTTGCAATTTGTGTATCATTTCATACTGCTCCGGTAGATGCCAGTTGAAGGGGGTTGCGTCTTCATCATGATCCCACCAGCCGTCGAACCAGATTGCACGTATGGGACCGTAGTTGGTCAGCAATTCAGTCAGCTGTCGGTTCATGAATCCATAATAGGAATCCCAATCAGCTTTTGATGCATCCCTTCCGGTGGTTTTGCCGGTACGTCCTTGAGGATAATCGTCGCGTATCCAATCGAGATGGGAATAGTAAAGATGCAGGGCGATTCCCTGTTTTTGGCATTCGTCTGAAAGCTCCTTGAGAATGTCTCGTTTGAATGGGGTCCCGTCAACGATGTTATAGTCATTTTCCGCTGTATCGAACATTGAAAATCCATCATGATGACGACTCGTGATACAAATATATTTGGCTCCTGCATCCTTGATGGCGGTAACCCATTCGGCGGCATTGAAATCAGCGGGATAAAATCCTTTTGCCGCTTTCATATATTCTTCCGCCTGCGGACCATAGTTTAGATACCATTCCCCTTGACCGAACATGCTGTATATTCCCCAATGAATGAAAATGCCGAAACGGTCTGCCGCGAACTCCTCTCGTGATTTTAATACTTCTGGAGTTGGCACATACCCTTGTGCCATCGTTCCGGTAGCCAGCAACAAGGAAGCTAAAAATGTATATATTTTCATAAATAAGATCAGTTTTCTTAAATATTTTTACGCCTAAACTGGAGAGCGACCGGCGGTTCAAGACCTTAATCGAGATATGGAAGAGAGGCTGCTCCGAGTATTGCGGCATCTGCATCGCAAAGTCCGGAAAGCGATAGCTTTACCGTGTCTCGATACAGGTGGAGTACAGATTGGCTAAATGCCTCTTTCATTGGTTTTAGCAATAAATCGCCGGCTTTGGAAACTCCTCCGAACAATATGATAGCTTCAGGGTCGGTGATAGACGCGAACTCCGCAGCTGCCTTGCCGAGGCAACGACCTGTGAAATCATAAATGTCTTGAGCGATCTTGTCTCCTGCGACGGCTGCCTGTTGCACTGCCAATGGCGACAATTCATGAGGTGGTATGTCTCGTAGCGAAGAAGGCTGGTCAGATTCCTGTAAAAATCTTCGGGTCGTTTCCAGAATGCCTTTTGCAGAAGCCACTGTCTGGAGGCACCCTTTTCTTCCGCATGCACACTCCCTGTCGGAAGCGAATGAGAAAGTCATGTGCCCCAATTCTCCTGCAAATCCGCGTGTGCCTGACAGTAGATGACCGTCGCAGACTATTCCGCTTCCAACACCTGTCCCTAATGTCAACACAATGAAATTCTTGAGCCCGATAGCAGATCCATATGCCATTTCACCGATGGCTGCTGCATTGGCGTCGTTTGTGATGACTGTGCGATATCCGAGACGGCTTTCTATCATGCTTGCAAGGGGAATCGGTGATTTCCAAGGAAGATCTGTTGCGGCTTCAATATATCCGGTATATGCGTTTGCACAGGGAGCCCCGATTCCTATCCCTTTAATGTTGTCGCCGATATCGGAACATTCAATAATGTTTTTTATTCCGGCGCAAAGATTGTCAGCCCATTGTTCCACATAATCAGTGCGTGTGGGAATCAAGCCTTTTTCAATTATATTCCCTAAGGAGTCGACAATAGCGAAAGATGTAGTGGTGCCACCGAGATCGACTCCGATGGTATAGACAGGATTGTCAGAATTATTTTGCATGAGGAGTATGGTTTTAATGGGAATCAATAAAAGATATCGGAAGGATATTGTTTTTCTCAATATCCTTGAAATATTTGTAGGTGTTTACGCGAAGCTCCCCGGCTGCCGGTTCATCGATCACGATTATGCAGTGGGGATGGTTCTGCAATGCTGACACTGTCCATTTATGGCTGATTGGAGATTCCACGCCTGCGGCGACAGCCCTCGCTTTTTTTGCTCCGGTGGCAAGAATCATAACCTCTTTTGCATCCATGACCGTACCTACACCGACGGTGACAGCCGTAGTCGGGACTTTAGATACGTCTCCTCCGAAAAATCGGGCATTTACTCTGATTGTATCATCTGTCAGGGTTTTTACCCGGGTTCTTGAAGATAGCGATGAAAACGGTTCGTTGAAGGCGATATGTCCGTCTTCTCCTACGCCGCCAAGAAACAGGTCGATGCCTCCTACTTCTGTGATTTTATTCTCGTATTCCTCACATGCAGTCCAGATATCTTCTGCCATGCCGTCAGGGATGTTTATATTTTCCGGCAGGATGTCGATGTGAGAAAACAGGTGTTCATTCATGAAGTGGTGATAACTCTGTTCATGATCATTCGGTAACCCGATATATTCATCCATATTGAAAGTTATCACATTCTTGAAACTTATATGTCCCGCCTTATGCCGGCGGATCAGTTCCTGATATGTCTTGAGGGGGGTTGATCCGGTTGGCAGACCGAGAACAAAAGGTTTGTCGGTCTGGGCAGCTTTCTCTTTAATTCTGTTGATTATATGATCTGCAGTCCATTTTGCAACGAGATCAGAGTTCTCTTGTATTAAAAGTCTCATATTATTTTTGGGATTAGAACATTTTTACAAAAACTTCAATAGCCTGATATTCCGCCATTCCAAGATCATCATACAGACGTGCGGTGTGCTGGGTCCGTTCTTCCGCTCTCTGCCAGAACTCTCTTGGATCGCTTCCCGGGAAAGGCATGATATCTTTTTGCGAGATGTGCCGGTAGATGGCAAGCCTCTTCATCATCATTTCATCAGGCGACAGAGGGACAGCCATATCGACCATGCCAAGATTCCATTCCATCCAGGCTCCACGGTAAAGCCATAGATGGCAGTCTTTTAGCCATTCTTCGTCTTTTACGATTTGAAGGGCGGCAAGCACTGCTTCCATGCATGTGCGGTGGGTGCCGTGAGGATCGGCAAGATCTCCGGCTGCATATATCTGATGGGGTTTGATTTCTCTTAAGATATTCACGATGATTTGAATGTCGGCATCTGAAAGAGGATTTTTCTTTACTCCTCCTGTTTCATAAAAAGGCAGATTTAGGAAATGGACATTTTTGTCGGGGTCGAGTCCGAACGACCTGACCGCAGATCGTGCCTCCGCCCTCCTGATAGCGGCTTTGATGTCGAGCAACTCACGCGGTTCTGGACCTCCTTCAGATTTTTTATGTGCGATAAGGTCTTTCACTTCCTTGCACCTGTCGCCTAATCCGAGTTCTTTTGCAGTGTCTATCTGCTGGATGACTGTATCGTCATGCACTGCGATATTCCCGGAGGTTTCATATGCCACATGCACGTCGTGCCCCTGCTGGACAAGACGGATGAAAGTTCCCCCCATTGAAATGACATCATCATCAGGATGCGGGGAGAATATCAGTACTTTTTTAGGCGATGGAACGGAAGGAACAGGGCGGGTGGAGTCATCGGCATTCGGCTTGCCTCCAGGCCATCCTGTTATGGTATGCTGCAGGTCGTTGAAAACGTCGATGTTTATCTGATCGTATGTGCGTCCTTGTTCAAGAAGTTCTCCGAGTGAATTTTCAATATAATCCTGGTAAGTCAGTTTAAGAATAGGCTTTTTGACCACTCCGCAGAGCCACACCACGGCTCTGCGTATGAATTTGGGATGCCAGTTGCACGGCCCTACAAGCCAGGGCGTTTCCTCTCTTGTCAGGAACTGGGCGGCATCTTTGTCGACAACGATCTCGACATTGGTATGGTTCTGAAGCACTGTAGCGGGAACCTGGGGGTTGACTTCCCCTTCTACCACCTTGCGCACAATGTTGGATTTCCCCTCTCCCCATGCAAGAAGAATTATTTTCTTGGCTTTCATAATGGTTTCGAGTCCCATTGTGATAGCAAGTTTTGGTGTCTCTTCAAGGGAGTTGAATGCCGGAGCCTGTACTTTCCGGGAATTATGAGACAACTGGACAAGACGTGTGTGCGACCTGGGATAGCTTCCCGCCTCATTGAATCCGATCTGACCTTCTTCCCCCATCCCCATGATCATCAGGTCTATGTTAGACGCTTTTAAATCATAGTCTTTACAATATTGCGATATCTCGGAAACAGGGATGTTTCCATCTGGTATATGTACGTTTTCCGGAAGAATATTGATATGGTTGATAAATTCCTCGTGTATTCGGAAATTGCGGCTTTGTATTTCATGTGGATTGATCGGATAAAATTCATCAAGAGAGAAGACGGCTACATTTTTGAAACTTACTTCTCCCTTTTTATACCTTTCCACAAGTTCACGATAAAGACCGATCGGTGTCCTTCCTGTGGTCAGACCTAATACAAACGGACGATCTGCATCCCATTCATCACGGTAGCAGGCATATTCATTATATTCGTTGATTGACGAAATAATAAGATCAGCCACATAGCTCACTCCCTCGTTTTCTGTGGGGAATATATTGGTGTTGATCCGTTCATACCTATGGATGATATCTCTTGGGGCACTGTCAGGTATCAACCCTCCGTTGGTGGGTAAAGAGTATATATTTTTCATTAGATATATCAATTGAATGGGGATTGTGTTTTAATGTAGTTGATTGGATTCAGTTAAATATTTATATGCGATTCTATCGACGATATTTTTCATCTCGTCGTAGTGCCGTTCCATGCTGCACAATAATTTGTATTGTGCATGGGTGCGTTGGAGATTATGCTCGGGAGATTTGATTTTATAATAAGTATCTCCGTCGATATAGTCCATAAGGAATCGAAGCACTTGTTCATATGTGATGTAAAGAGCTGAAAATGCCAGCCATTCAATCTCGGCTCTTGTCAGAGATTTTGCCCTTTCCGAGAGGTATCCGTCTGTATATGCCTCAAACATAGGGATAGAGATTTCTACCTTCTCGAGATCCGGATCGTCTTCGGCTCCGGTGTTGGTATACGACCGTATTGCATCACCGAAGTCATTTAAGGCAGGCGCAAGCATGACGGTGTCCAGATCGATGGCGCAGAGCACGTCGCCGGTTCGGTCGAAGAGGATATTGTTGATTTTGGTGTCGTTATGTGTTACACTCATTGGAATGGTGCCATCTTCAACAAGTTTCCAGAAATCGAGCATTTTTGACCGTCGGCTCTCAATCCATTCTATTTCGTTCGCAAGATTGGCTTTCCTTCCTGCCGCGTCTTTTTCAAGACTTTCATCCCATTGATTGAATCTGTGGCGGATGTTATGAAATCCTTTTATTGTTTCCGCAAGTGGTTCTTTGAAATCGGAAAGAAGTGCCTGAAATTTGCCTATTCCTTGCCCCCCTTTTCTTGCCAGCTCAACGTTGTCGGCTCTGTCGTAGGCTATAGTGTCAGGGATAAACACCGATACAGCCCAAAAATCTCCATCACTGTCTTGAAAGTAGAGTTTGCCGTCGAGAGTCGGGACAACTGTCATCACCTCACGCATCACATCACCGCCCGCTTTGCTGACCCTTTTACGGATATGGTCGGTGACCTTGCGTATATTATCCATCATTGCGGGGACATCGGGGAAGATGGACTTATTTTTCTTCTGGATGATATAATCGGGGGAATTCCCTTCGGTCTTTACAATATACGTATCGTTGATAAAACCCTCCCCGAGGGAATTAACTGATTCAATACTGCCTTGGAGCTTGAATTTTGATGCGATATTGCGCAATGATTCGGTTTTCATGATTATTAGTATTCAGATGTTTTGTTTTGAGCGTGAAATTAGCTAAAATTTCTCATTTTTGCAAATAAATTTCATTTATTGTAATGTCGTAAATATGATTGTATATAATGAGGTGTACGAAAATGGACAATTGTCCGTGAGTGGACGATGGCGTTTTTATTTGAATGCTTGACTAATAGATATTTGTGAGTTTGGCACGATGATTGTCAATTGTACGGACAGAAAACAAAAAACTAATATGGACAGAGAAATACCAATTGAACAACAACGCAAGGAAACGATGAAAAAACGCCTCAAGGTAGTAGGTGTCTTTTTAGGTGTCGCGCTGGTTATCGTGGTCGTGTTGATTACTCTTGGCGATAGCGTAAAGACAACAGACATTACCATAAAACCTGCGGAGCGTGCCACTCTCGAGAGCAGTGTGTCGGCTTCCGGAAAGATTGTGCCGCTCTACGAACAGGCTATTGTTTCGCCTGTAGCCACAAAGATCTTGGAAGTGTATTGCAACGAGGGAGATTCTGTCGATGTCGGGCAGTCTCTTCTTAAGCTTGACCTTCAGACTGCTGAATCTGATTATCGCCGTATGACAGACGAGGTGAGCATGAAGAAGAATGAAATAGAACAGGCGGCTCTTAACAATGCCACTTATCTTACAGACCTTGAGATGAAAATCAAGGTTAAGGAAATGTCACTAAGCCACCTCAAGGCGGAGGTGGCAAATGAAAAACGCCTTGACAGTATCGGAAGCGGTACAGGCGACCGCATCCGTGAGGCTGAACTTGCATTTTCTACCGCCCGCATGGAGCTTGAACAGTTGAAAACCCAGCTTGCCAATGAGAAGAAAGCTCATGCTGCGGCATTCCGTAGCAAGCAGTTGGAAGGAAGCATATCGGCACGTAATCTTGAGGCAATGCAGCGCACTCTCGACGACGCTCAGGTGAAAGCTCCAAGGAAAGGCACTGTGACCTGGCTTAACAAAAGTCTTGGCACAAGTATTGGTGCAGGAGAGAAACTTGCCGTTGTCTCTGATCTTACTCATTTCAAGATTGAAGGTGAAATTCCGGAAAGCAATTCCGGAAAGCTTTCTGTCGGTTCTGTGGTGAATGTAAGGATCAACCGCAACACTGTGAAAGGAAAGATCAGTACGATATCTCCGCAAAGTCAGAACGGGATGGTGCAGTTTATTGTCTTTCTTGATGATGATAGCGACAAACTGTTGCGCTCGGGATTGCGCACCGACCTCAATGTTGTCTATGACGTGAAGGATGGAGTGGTCAGGATTCCCAACGGTTCATATTTTCAAGGCCCCGGCACATACGTGATGTTTGTCAAAACTGAAGAAGATAAGCTTGAACGCCGCACGGTCACTCTTGGAGACAGCAACTTCGATTTCGTGGAGGTCACAAGCGGGATTCAGCCCGGCGAAGAGGTGGTCGTTTCCGACATGAGTTCATACAAAAATAAGAGATCAATAAAATTGAAATAAGGGATATGGTTTAGGGTTGAGAGTTTATGGTTTATGGTTTAGAGTTTATGGTTTATGGGGATCTGGTTTATAGTTTATGAATCTGATTACTTAAAACCCACAACTCAAATCTCACAACTCAAGACTCACAACCCACAACCCACAACTCACAACTCACAACTCAAAACTAAAAACTAACAATATGGCAATAATTACTTTAAAAGACGTAAACAAAGTCTATCGTACAAAAGAGATCGAAACACTCGCACTTGAGAATGTAAACCTCGAAATTCAGAAGGGGGAATTTGTCAGCATAATGGGTCCTTCAGGATGTGGCAAATCGACCCTCCTCAACATCATCGGTCTTCTCGATGTGCCCACCAGTGGAACGGTGACTATAATGGACGATGCAACCGGAAAGATGAACGACAGCCAATTGTCTTCATTCAGAAATCATAATATCGGTTTCGTGTTCCAGAGTTTCCATCTTATCCCGTCGCTTAATGTAGCGGAGAATGTAGCTTTGCCGTTGGCATACCGCAGCGGCGTTAGTGCAAAAGAGCGTCATGAGAAAGTCACTGAAGTGCTTACACGTCTCGGTCTCAGTCACAGGATGCGCCACTTCCCCGGTCAGCTTTCGGGTGGTCAGTGTCAGCGTGTGGCGATTGCCAGAGCTATTATCGGTGACCCTCAGATAGTCCTTGCCGACGAACCTACAGGTAACCTCGACTCAAAGATGGGTCAGGAAGTGATGGACATTCTGCATCAGTTGAATAAGGAAGACGGTCGCACGATTGTGATGGTAACCCACAATGAAAGTCAGGCTCGTATGACCGACCGTATTGTTCGCTTCTTCGACGGTCGCCAGGTGGAATAAGGTCTTTGGTCTATTGTCTATGGTCTTTGGTTTATAGTTTATAGTCTAAAAATCCTATGAAACTTCAAAATTATTCTTAAACCATATCCCATAAACCATAAACTAACGACTAATTGCCGTGGCTCAGGACCTCGTTGACACATTTTGTATCAGCAGTCCGTTGACATTTGTGTCAGGAGATCGTTGACACCAAGGCTTATTAAAAATTTTTAATATTATGAGTCCGTAGATAAAATTCATATCTCCACATATACAATACTTCGGTAATTTTTTGAGAGTTTGTTAACGGCTCCGAGGAGCCAAGTAT
>CAJTZQ010000068.1 GCA_910583795.1 uncultured Muribaculaceae bacterium | reverse complement strand
GGAGCATTTTCACGCTATTTGCATAGTGGCTGATTCTGGGTTTTCTTTATTTAAATCAAAACTTACTCCGGGAAAATATACTTTTATAGACTTCTGGGCTTCATGGTGCGGACCTTGCCGTTCGGCAATTCCTCATGTGAAGGAGCTTCACGAGAAATATGGCGACAAACTTGACGTGTTTAGTGTATCGGTAGACGAGAATGAAAAGGCATGGCGCAAGGCTATGGAGAAGGAGCAGATGGCTTGGCAGCAGTTTCATCTATCTGGTAAGGATCAACTTGGGAAAGGAGTACAGGCATTCTTCATAACAACAATCCCGCGTCTTGTCCTGTTGGACGATAAAGGGGATGTGATATGCTCTACAAATAGTCCTGACGAGGTCTCAGACATGCTTATGTCTCTTCTTGGCGAGTAAACCCCTCAACCCTAAACTTACAACACTCAACCTTAAATTATAAATACTTTATTATGAAAAAGATAATATTCTTTGCAGCCCTTTGGACTGGCACAGTATCGGCTTTTGCTGCCGACGGCTTCACCATCAAAGGTAATATACCCGGTCTTCCGGCAGGAACCTCGATAGGGCTTTTTGCCCAAGAAGGGAAAAAGAATAAGATTGCAGAGACAACTGCAAACGGCAATGAGTTTATCCTTTCCGGCTCTGTGGAATCTCCTTCAATGTGCGAGATCCGTTTTGAAGTTCCCAACTCAGATGATTTGCTGAAAGCCATCGAACTGATGGTTGAAAATGTTGAGATTTCTGTCTCGGCATCGGAATTCAATAAACTCGCTCCAAATTTTTATACAGGCACTGGTGGTCTTGAACTTGAAAAAAACGTGACAGTCAAGGGAGGAAAGGCTCAGGAAGAGTATTCGGAATATAAGGCTGCCATGTATCCTTATGATTATGCCGTTAAGGATGCTCACTACAATCTTTATTGGACGGAAGAAGGGAAAAACGGTGGTGAAATAGCCGATAAATATGCGAAGGCCTACTCAGATGCAATGGTGGCACATAACAACGCCCAAATGGATTTTTTTAGGTCACACCCTTCTTATAGTATATCAGGAAGCCTGTTGACCGGAATGCTGAGGACCTCATTCGCATACACAAATTACGAACTCAATGAGTTTGCAAATGCTGTTTCAGGCATGTGGGACAAGGCTTGTCTTGCCAAAGTGAATGAGGCAATCGAGTGGAGCCGCAAGTATCCGCGTCTTGCAGAATACACCGATTTTGTGGTGTTAAATACAGACGGCAATGAAGAGAAGCTTTCAGACCTCATTGACGGCTCAAAATACACTCTCATCGACTTCTGGGCATCATGGTGCGGACCTTGCCGTGCGGCGATTCCTCATGTGAAGGAGCTTCATAAGAAATATAGCGACAAGCTTAATGTGCTTTCCGTATCGCTCGACAGTGATGAGAAGCCGTGGCGCAAGGCAATGGAAAAAGAGCAGATGGAATGGAAGCAGCTTTGGGCTGACAAGGAGAGAGTGAACGGGGTGAAGGATCCCTATCAGATTAAAGGAATTCCGTTCCTTTTGGTTATCGATCCTTCAGGGAAGATAGCTTTCGCAGGGCACGGTCCCGACGAACTCTCCGACTTCCTTTCAAAGAATCTGTAGACTAAACCATAGCTTAATTTATACTATGATTATGGTATTGATATTATGATTGAGGTGCTTAATATAATGGGCAGGCATTCCTTTTCTGCCCATAAAAGACTTGCGTAATTGATAATTATAATAAGAGTTGGATATTTAGAAATAAGAATAGGTTAATAATGGAAAGCGGTGCGGTCTCTGTGAAGAAACCGCACCGCAAACTTTCTTATAATTTTGAAATCTTATAAATCTTATAAATCTTATATTTATCAGATTTATAATTATATCAGAAGCCGAGGTTTATCTTGCGCCATTCAATGCGCGCCTTGTACATTGATTCCTTAAGACCGCCTTCCGATAGGAATTGTTGCTCCATAGTCTCAAGAAGGGAAGCTATCATTGCATCGAGTTGGCGAATCTCTGTAATCATTATGTTGGCTACAGACTCACCAGAACAGTCTTTGCATTTTGCTTTGAATTCAACCCTGTCATCACATTGTCTGCAAAAATCTCTCGCTCTAATTGTGACCTGATCTTCTAATTTCCAAACTGATAAGTCATTCTGGTATAGGAAATCGATATAATCTTCCATAAGTTCCCGCAACGAACCACGGGCTATACCGACAAGTTTGATACCCATTTCCATTGAAACAGTGCAATCCGTGACACCTTCCACAATATTTTGTTTACAGCTTCGAGCTGCCTGTCTCATCTGGTCAATGGTACGAGTCTTGTCGGGGAAAGCGCGACGAATAAACATTTCAGTGACATCGCAGACGCATGCTGCCTTGCGATAGATGTTCCATCGAGAGAAGTCTCCTGAGATTTTGAGGAATCGCGCCATATTATAAGGATTTTAATAAGATTAATAGATCAGAGAAATCGTATAATTCGTATAAGAATTATAAGTCTTATAAGTTTTATAAGTCTTATAAGTTTTATAACATTCAAAATTATTGATTATTCCCACTCGATTGTGGCTGGCGGCTTGGAGGAGATGTCGTAGACTACGCGGTTCACGCCACGCACCTTGTTGATGATCTCGTTGCTGACATTGGCAAGGAACTCGTAGGGGAGATGTACCCAGTCGGCTGTCATTCCGTCGGTTGAGATCACGGCACGTAGTGCCACACAGCTCTCGTATGTTCTCTCATCACCCATCACGCCTACGCTCTGTACAGGCAACAACATCACGCCTGCCTGCCATACACTGTCGTAAAGACCGGCATTGCGCAGACCGTTGATGAAGATGGCGTCAGCTTCCTGAAGCACACGTACTTTTTCAGGAGTAACCTCTCCTATGATGCGTATTCCAAGACCCGGACCCGGGAAGGGGTGACGACCGAGGAGACGCTGATCCATATTCATTGCTTTGCCAACACGACGCACCTCGTCTTTGAAAAGAAGGCGAAGCGGCTCAACAATCTTAAGGTTCATCTCTTTGGGAAGTCCTCCTACATTGTGATGACTCTTTATAGTAGCGGAAGGACCCTTTACGGAGCAGCTCTCGATCACATCGGGATAGATAGTGCCCTGGGCAAGCCATTTGGCATTCTCGATCTTTTTAGCCTCTGCATTAAACACTTCAACGAAGTCCCTGCCGATGATCTTACGCTTCTGCTCGGGATCTGTCACTCCTTTGAGGTCGCTATAGAAACGCTCGCTGGCATCGACTCCGATCACGTTAAGCCCCATGTGCTTGTAAGAGTCGAGTACATCGTTAAACTCGTTCTTGCGGAGAAGACCGTTGTTTACGAAGATACATGTGAGATTATCCCCGATAGCCTTGTGAAGAAGCATGGCGGCTACTGATGAATCGACACCGCCTGAAAGACCGAGTATCACACGGTCATCGCCAAGTTTATCTTTCAATTCCGCTACAGTGGTCTCGATAAATGAATCGGGGCTCCAGGTGCCGGAGCATCCGCAGATTCCAAGCACAAAATTAGCGAGCACTTGTGTGCCGTCGGTTGAATGGTAAACCTCCGGATGGAACTGAATACCCCATGTTTTCTCACCTTCGATATGATAGGCTGCCGCCTTCACATTTTCGGTAGACCCGATGATATGGTAGTTTTCAGGGAGACGGGTGATGGTGTCTCCGTGCGACATCCATACCTGTGTGGGGGAGGGGACATTGAGCATAAGAGGATCGAGCTGATCGACCACTTTCAGCATCGCGCGTCCATATTCGCGGCTTGGGGCTCCTTCAACTTCCCCGCCATATTCGGCGGCGAGAAGCTGTGCTCCATAGCAGACACCGAGCAAGGGAACCTTTCCCTTGATGTCTGTGAGATCCGGTCTTGGAGAGCCGGCATCGCGAACGGAAGAGGGGGATCCGGAGAGAATGACGCCCTTGGTGTCGGCATCAATCTCCGGAATCTTGTTGAAAGGATGGATCTCGCAATACACGTTGAGCTCGCGCACACGGCGTGCGATAAGCTGGGTGTATTGTGAACCGAAATCCAGAATCAATATCTTTTCCATTTGTTGGGAGTTTTGGGTTTTGAGTTGTGAGTTTTGAGAGATGAGCTTTGAGTTGTGAGTTTTGAGATTTGAGAGATGAGATTTGAGAGATGAGATTTGAGTTTTGAGACTATAATCTCACAACTCACAACTCATAACTCACAACTCAAAACTCGTATAATTACTCTGCTCTTGAATAGTTGGGAGCCTCTTTAGTGATTGTCACGTCGTGCGGGTGGTTCTCGATAACGCCGGCTGAAGTGATACGCACGAAGCGGGCATTGTGGAGAGCGTCAATGTCTTTTGCCCCGCAGTAACCCATTCCTGAACGAAGACCTCCGAGAAGCTGATAGATTGTCTCGGCGAGAGTCCCTTTATAGGGTACGCGTGCCACGATGCCTTCCGGAACAAATTTGCTTGAGTCGCATGTCGCGCTTTGGAAATAGCGGTCTTTAGAACCTGCCTCCATAGCTTCGATGGAACCCATGCCACGGTATGCCTTGAACTTACGTCCGTTGTAGATTATTGTCTCGCCGGGAGACTCTTCTGTGCCTGCGAGCATAGAACCCATCATCACGCAGTCTGCACCGGCAGCGATAGCTTTCACGACGTCGCCTGAATAGCGGAGACCGCCGTCGCCGATCACAGGTACGCCATGTTTTGCTGCAACTTTGGCGCAGTTAAAGATGGCGCTCAGTTGCGGAACACCTACACCTGCAACGATACGGGTTGTACAGATAGAACCGGGACCGATACCTACCTTGATGCCGTCGGCACCGTTGGCGATTAGATATTCAGCAGCCTCTGCAGTGGCGATATTACCTACAAGAACATCGATTTCCGGGAAATTCTTCTTAACAGCCTTGAGTGTGTTGACCACGTTGGCTGAATGACCGTGAGCGGTGTCGATAACCACAGCGTCTACCCCTGCATGAACAAGAGCCTCGACACGCTTGAGTGTATCGCTTGTCACACCTACACCACCGGCAACGCGGAGACGGCCCTTGCTGTCTTTGCATGCATTGGGGTAATCCTGAATTTTAGTGATGTCGCGGTAGGTGATAAGTCCTACAAGCTTGTTGTCTTTATCAACCACGGGAAGTTTTTCGATCTTATGACGAAGAAGAATCTGTGATGCCTCGGCAAGATCAGGATTGGTGGTGGTGACGATATTGTCTTTTGTCATCACTTCCTTGATTTTGAGAGATTCTTCGGTCTGGAAGCGGAGGTCGCGGTTGGTCACGATACCGACAAGTTTGCCTTCTTCGTCAACCACAGGTATGCCACCGATGTGATTTTCGTGCATCATGCGCTGGGCATCCCCGACGGTCTGATCGGGAGTGATGGTCACAGGGTCGAAAATCATGCCGCTTTCTGCGCGTTTCACCTTTCTTACCTGTGCAGCCTGCATTTCGATCGACATGTTTTTATGGATCACACCGATACCTCCCTGACGGGCGATGGCTATTGCCATTGCCGCCTCTGTGACAGTATCCATGGCGGCGGATACGATAGGAATGTTGAGGGTGATGTTGCGTGAGAAACGAGTCTTGACATCCACCATGTTTGGAGTGACCTCCGAATATGCGGGAATGAGAAGGACGTCGTCAAACGTCATACCTTCTTCATTTACTTTTTCTGTTAAAAATGACATGCTTTGTTCAATTAGTAATTAGTAATTATTAATTAGTAATTGGGATTCAGAAATTTTTTAGTTTTTCTGAAACGATGATGGTCTGAGTGCGGTCAGGACCAACGGAGATCACACCTACAGGCACTTCTGTAAGTTCCTCGATTTTCTTCACATAGGCTTTTGCTGCCTCGGGAAGTTCGTCGTAACTGCGGATGCCTGTGATGTCGTCTTTCCATCCTTCCATCTCTATGAACACAGGCTTGCAACGGGCGAGCTTGGATATTGTGGATGGAGGGGTATCTATGATTTTGCCGTCAAGTTCGTAGTGAGTGCATATTTTAACTTTGTCAAGACCTGAAAGCACGTCGAAGAGCATTAAAGCCCAGTTGTCGATGCCTGCGAGGCGGCTTGTGTAGCGTGCCACAACTGCGTCAAACCATCCTACACGGCGTGGGCGACCTGTCACGGTTCCATATTCGTGACCGCGTTCGCGAATCTCATGAGCGATTTCATCATGAAGCTCGGTTGGGAACGGACCTTCACCTACGCGGGTGCAATAAGCTTTTGCCACGCCAAGCACGTTGTCGATCCATTTCGGAGAGATGCCCGCTCCTACAGGCACACTTGCTGAAGAGGGGGTGGAAGACGTCACGAAGGGGTATGTGCCATGGTCAATGCAAAGCATCATGCCCTGAGCCCCTTCGAAAAGGATCTTCTTATCTCCACGGAGCGCTTTGTTTATGAGATCGGATGTGTCGACGATGCGGGGACCGAGAATCTTGGCGATTTCCATGTAGCGGTCGTAGACCTCGTGGAAATCATAAGTGGGGAGACCGAGCATTTTGAGCTCCATGTTCTTCTGTTCGAGAGCACCCTGCAAGCGTTCTGCAAAATATTCGGGTTCGAGAAGGTCGCCCATGCGAAGCCCTATACGGCTATACTTGTCGCTATAAGCCGGACCGATACCTTTCTTGGTTGTGCCGATCAGTTTGCCCCCTTTCAGGGCTTCGTAAGCACCGTCGAGCGCGGAATGCCAGGGCATCACCATCGCAGCACGGTCTGAGATGTAGAGCTGATAGTCTGTGATACCCTGGTCGTGGAGCTTCTGGAGCTCAACGAGCACGGATTCAGGATTCACAACCATGCCGTTGCCCATCACGTTGACTGTGGCGGGGTTGAAAATGCCGGAGGGGATGCTCTGGAGCGAGTATTTGTGCCCGTTGAACATCACGCTGTGTCCGGCATTGTTGCCACCTTGATAGCGCACCACCATGTCGGCGCGGCACGCGAAATAATCGGTAACCTTTCCTTTACCTTCATCGCCCCATTGGGAGCCGATGACAACCAATCTTTCCGACATTATTCTTCTATTTTATTACGTTTGTAAATATGGTCGATATTCTTGAAATAATAGTCAAGGGTGAAGCAGTTGTCGAGTTCTTCCTCCGTAAGCGCTCCCATGACTGTGGGATCTTGTTTCAAGAGATCCTGATATGACGACCCTGTAGCCATAGCCTTCATGGCGATGGGCTGAACGGTGTCGTAAGCTTTTTCACGCACGAACCCCTTGTCGATAAGAGCGTTCATCACACGCTGGGCGAATATGACTCCGTTGGTGCGATAGATGTTTGCCTTCATCTGGTCTTCGAATATCACAAGGTTTTCGAGGATCCCTTTCATGCGGTTGAGCATGTAGTCGAGAAGGATAGTTGCATCAGGCATGATGATACGCTCTGTAGCGGAGTGGGAGATGTCACGCTCGTGCCATAGAGCCACGTTCTCGTAGGCGGTAGCCATATAGCCTCTGAGCACTCGGGCGCATCCACAGATGTTTTCGCTGCTGACCGGATTGCGCTTGTGGGGCATTGCAGAAGAACCTTTCTGACCTTTGCCGAATGCCTCTTCCACTTCATGAACCTCTGTGCGCTGCAGGTTGCGGACTTCAAGAGCCATTTGCTCGAGGCTTGCGCCGATCAGTGCAAGTGTCGCCATATAATATGCATGGCGGTCGCGCTGTATCACCTGGGTGCTGATATCTGAACTGTCGATGCCGAGTTTCTCACATACATAATCCTGAACGAATGGAGGAATATTGGCGAAATTACCTACTGCACCGCTGATCTTTCCGACTTCCACACCATGGGCCGCAGCCTTGAAACGTTCGAGGTTTCTTCGCATCTCGGCAAGCCAGAGCACCCACTTCAGCCCGAAAGATGTGATGTCGGCGTGTATGCCGTGGGTTCTTCCGATGCAAGGAAGCTTTTTGAAGCGGATAGCCTGCTTTTTGAGCATTTCGATAAATTCTTCAATGTCTTTGAGAAGAATCTCATCAGCCTGCTTGAAGAGGTAGCCGTTTGCCGTATCTACCACGTCGGTCGATGTCAGCCCGTAGTGCACCCACTTGCGTTCCTCTCCGAGAGATTCGCTGACTGTGCGGGTGAATGCCACGATGTCATGGCGTGTCTGGAGTTCGATCTCTTTAATTCTGTCGATGTTGAAAGTTGCCTTTGCATTGAGTTTTTCAACGTCCTCTGCAGGCACAACACCGAGTTCTCTCCAAGCTTCGGCAGCAAGGAGCTCTACCTTGAGATAGGCACGGAATTTATTTTCTTCTGTCCATACCTCTCTCATTATATCTCTACCGTATCTTTCGATCATGATTTTTTGAGTTTAGGGTTGTGGGATGAGAGATTTGAGTTTTGAGATTTGAGTTGTGAGTTGTGAGATTTGAGCTTTGAGATCTGCGTCTTGATACTATAATCTCACAACTCACAACTCATAACTCACAACTATTTCTGTTTGCGAAGGAAGCATTCGAGTGTGTTTTCCATGAGGCATGCACGGGTCATGGGACCTACACCGCCGGGAACAGGGGTGATAACGGATGCTTTTTCGCAACAAGCGTTATAGTCAACGTCTCCGCATAATTTCCCGGTTTCCGGATCGCGGTTCACACCGACATCGATCACTGCTGCACCTTCACCAACCATATCGGCAGTCACGAATTTAGGCTTGCCTATAGCCACCACGAGTATGTCGGCGGCAGATGTCACTTTTGCAAGGTCTTTTGTGCGGCTGTGTGCGATCGTGACAGTGGCGTTGCGGTCGAGAAGTAGTTTTGCCACAGGGAGACCTACGATGTTGCTTCGTCCGATCACTACGGCTTTCTTGCCTTCAATCTCAACGCCTGCCTTGTCGAGCATCTTTATGATCCCTTTTGGAGTGCATGGGAGTGTGCAAGGAAGTTTCTGCCAGAGAGATGCCACATTGCCGGGATGGAACCCATCTACATCTTTCTCCTTGGCTATAGCCTCGATCACTTTGTCTTCGTTGATATGTTTCGGAAGGGGAAGCTGAACGAGAACGCCGTCTACAGAATCATCTGCATTGAGGTCGGCAATCATTCCGAGAAGTTCTTCTTCCGTGATATCGGCGGGACGACGGATTGTTGTGCTCTTGAAGCCAACCTCTTCTGCATCCTTGCCTTTACCTTTCACGTATGACTGACTTGCAGGATCCTCACCAACGAGAATCACTACAAGATGAGGAGCCCTGCCGTATTTCTCTTTAACTTCTACAACACGGCGAGCCACGTCTTCTTTCAGTTCTTTTGCTAATTGAGTTCCGCTTATTATCATTGTTGTCGATTTAGTTTTGAGTTTTGAGTTATGAGTTGTGAGATCTGAGATTTGAGATCTGAGATCTGAGACTATAACCTCACAACTCACAACTCACAACTCATAACTCATATTTATAAAGATGCCTTGCCGATGTCTGTTCTGTGGAAGAGCGATGGGCAATTTATTTTTTCTATCTCGGCTTTTGCCGCTGCATTTGCTTCCGCAATGGTTTTCCCTTTACCTACAACCATAAGCACTCTTCCGCCGGCGGTAAGAATCCTCTCTCCGTCGCGTTTTGTGCCCATGTGGTAGATTTCGGCATTTACTTTGTCAAGACCCTTTATCTCTACTCCTTTCTGATAGGAACCGGGATAGCCCTCGGATGCAAGAACCACTCCAAGATAAGCGTCGTCGCTCCATTTTGTGTCGCAGTCACGACCTTCTACAGCCGACTCCACAAGATCGTAGAAATCGCTTTCAAGACGCGGGAGCACCACCTCTGTCTCCGGGTCGCCGAAACGCGCGTTGAATTCGATGACCTTCGGACCGTCGGCTGTCAGGATAAGACCTCCATAGAGAACACCCTTGAATGGTACCCCTTCTTCTACAAGACCATCGGCTGTGCGCTGAATGATTTCGCTAAGAGCTTTCCCTCTTATTTCATCTGTGATGAACGGCACCGGTGAATATGCACCCATACCTCCGGTGTTGGGCCCTTTGTCGCCATCGAATGCACGTTTATGGTCTTGAGCCATGGCAAGAGGATAAACCTTGTTGCCGGAAACAACACACATGAAAGAGAATTCAGGTCCGTCAAGGAAATCCTCAACAACAACTCTCCCTTTCCCGAATGCGGAATCGAGGAGCATGTCGCGGAGTGCTCTTTCTGCCTCTTCGTAACTCAAAGCGACCACCACACCTTTGCCGGCAGCGAGTCCGTCATATTTGATGACGGCGGGTAGGGGACGGCTTTTGACATATTCCCATGCTTTGTTGAAATCATCGAACGCTTCGTAAGACGCAGTGGGAACATTATATTTTGTCATCACCTGCTTTGCAAACTCTTTGCTGCTTTCTATACGTGCGGCAGCTTTGGTAGGCCCGAAAGCCTTGAGACCGGCTGCCTCCATAGCATCGACAAGACCGACAGCGAGGGCAGCTTCGGGCCCTACCACTGTCATGTCGATACCATTGTCGCGTGCGAAAGCAACGAGCGCGTCGACATCTTCCACGCCGATTGCAACGCATTCAGCGTCTTCAGCTATGCCTGCGTTGCCCGGGGCGCAATATATCTTTTCAACTTGCGGAGAGCGGGCGAGAGCCTTGACGATCGCGTGTTCGCGACCGCCGCTGCCCACCACCAGCACTTTCTTATTCTTTTTCATATTCCGGTTTAGTGTTTAAAGTGGCGCATGCCGGTGAAGAGCATTGTGATCCCCTTCTCGTTTGCCACTTTGATTGAATCCTCGTCGCGGATGCTGCCCCCAGGCTGAACTATAGCTGTGACACCATATTTGGATGCGAGTTCCACAGTGTCGCCGAAAGGTAGGAAACCGTCGGAAGCCAGTACGAGATCTTCCGTGATTCCCGCAGCCTTTGCCTCTTCGAGTGCGATCTCTGCAGAACCGACACGGTTCATCTGACCTGCTCCGACCCCTGCGGTCGCACCATCCTTAACCACAACGATTGCGTTGCTCTTTACGTGTTTCACAATCTTCCAGCCGAAATCCATTTCCGAAAGCTCTTTTTCGGTAGGTTTGCGCTCGGTGACACACATATCGGCAGTGATGTCTTTGCATTCAACATCGGAATCCTGAACGAGAAGACCACCATTGACCCCTACATATTGTTTCTGGGGAGCCTTCACATTGTCCATCTTGACTTCAAGAAGACGAAGGTTTTTCTTTGAGGCAAGCACTTCAAGAGCTTCCGGTTCGAACGCCGGAGCCATAACTATCTCGAGGAAGATAGGCTTCATAAGGCGTGCCACTTCAGCTGTGAGAGGGCGGTTCATAGCAACGATACCGCCGTAGATGCTCACCTTGTCTGCCTCATATGCACGTGTCCAAGCTTCAAGAAGGTCTTTACCGATACCTGCACCGCATGGATTCATGTGTTTAAGGGCGCAGCAGAAGGGTTCGGTGAATTCGCGCACGATGTTCAGGGCTGCATTGGCATCCTGAATATTGTTGTAGCTGAGTTCCTTACCTCCGAGTTGCTTTGCGTGTGCCACGGAATAAGACACCTCTTCGGGAGCGCGATAGAAAGTGGCTGCCTGATGAGGATTCTCCCCGTAGCGTAGAGTCTGTATTGCATCGAAAGAGAGGAATAGCTTTTCGTCAAGACCCGCTGCCTTGCGCATATAAGTTGCTATGTGACTGTCGTAGAGAGCTGTGTGGGTATAAGCCTTTGCGGAAAGTTTAAGGCGTGTTTCGGGAAGAGTGTTGCCATTTGCAGTAATCTCTTCTATAATTGTGGCATAGTCTGAAGGATCGCAGACAACTGTCACATCACGGAAATTCTTTGCCGCACTGCGAAGCATTGAAGGACCGCCTATGTCGATATTTTCTACGGCATCTTCCATGGTCACACCTTCCTTAGCGATCGTAGCCTCGAAAGGATAGAGGTTTACGCATACCATTTCGATAGTGCCGATTCCGTTTTCAGCAAGTTGCGCCATGTGTTCAGGCTTGTCGCGACGACCGAGAAGACCGCCGTGTACTTTCGGATGGAGTGTCTTTACTCGACCTTCGCATATTTCGGGAAAGCCGGTAACGTCTTGAATGTCGGCTACCTCAAGACCTGAACCACGAAGCACCTTGAGAGTGCCGCCTGTGGCGATGAGATCCCAGCCGAGATTTTTGAGGGCAGTGGCGAATTCCACTACTCCGGTTTTGTCGCTTACACTGATTAAAGCTCTCATTATATATAATCTATTATAGTTTCTTAAGAATATTCTGCACTGTGGCGGGATAAAGAATATGCTCCTGTGCATGAACAAGAGGCTCCAGTTCTTCGCGGTCGCTTCCTTCGTATGGTATGGCAACCTGAGAGATTATTTTGCCTCCGTCGAGAGTGTGGTCCACATAATGGACTGTCACTCCAAAAACTTTAACACCGTAGTTTAAAGCTTGTCCGATGGCATCGGCACCCTGGAATGCAGGAAGTAGAGAAGGATGGATGTTGATTATTCTTCCTTCATAAGCCCCGAGCAAAACATCCCCGATAATTCTCATGTAGCCTGCAAGACATATGAGATCGACTTTGTTTTCACGGAGATGACCGAGGAGCATGGTTTCGAAATCAGCTTTAGATGCAAAGTCTTTCGGACGGAATTCTATCATCGGCACTCCGAATTTTTCGGCGCGTTTTGTGACGTAGGCTCCCGGACGGTCGGTGACGCATAGCACCACTTCGGCATCTATCTTACCCTCGGCGCATGCCTTGGCAATCGCCTCGAAATTCGATCCGTTGCCACTGGCAAACACCGCAATCCGTTTTTTATCCATAATCAATTCAATTGATAATTGATAATTAGAAATTGCTAATTGCTAATTACTATTTGATAGTGACGCCTTCTCCTTCTACAATCTTACCGATCACTGATGCTTTCTCGCCGGCTTTGGTAAGAATCTCAATTGCCTTGGGTGCGTCTTCTTCGTTGACTGCGAGAACCATGCCGATGCCCATGTTGAAGATGTTGAACATCTCGCGATGAGGCACCTTGCCGTATTTCTCAAGAAGACGGAACACCGGAAGTATCTCCCAGCTCCCTTCCTTGACCTCTATGCCCTGACCTTTAGAAAGGATACGGGGGATGTTTTCATCGAAGCCGCCACCAGTGATGTGAGCTATGCCGTGAACATCAATCTCTTTGAGCACCTCATGCACCTGTTTCACGTAAATGCGTGTAGGAGTAAGAAGCATCTCTCCGAGAGTCTGATCTCCTGTCTCTTCATATTTGAGGTTGAGATCGAGGTTGTTGTCGGCAACAATCTTGCGGACAAGACTGAAACCATTTGAATGAACGCCTGAAGAAGCAATCCCGACGAGCACATCTCCGGGTTTAACTCTTGAGCAGTCGATGAGTTTATCTTTCTCAACAGCACCGACTGTGAAACCGGCGATATCATAGTCGTCTTCGTCATACATCCCCGGCATTTCGGCAGTTTCTCCGCCAACGAGCGCGCATCCTGACTGACGGCAACCCTCGGCAACGCCTGCCACGATAGCCTCGACCACCGCAGGATGGTTTTTGCCGACTGCGACATAGTCGAGGAAAATGAGAGGCATGGCACCCTGGGCGAGCACATCGTTCACGCACATTGCCACAGCGTCGATGCCGATTGTGTCATGTTTATCGAGGGCGAACGCGATTTTAAGCTTAGTGCCGACACCGTCTGTGCCACTCACGAGAATGGGGTGTTTATAGTTGAGAGAACCAAGGTCAAACATACCGCCGAAGGCGCCGATGTTGCCCATACATCCGGGTCGGTTGGTAGATGCCACATGTTTCTTGATACGGCTGACCACTTCGTAGCCTGCTTCAAGATTCACGCCGGAGGCTTCATAACTTTTTGCCATTTCTATATTTGAGTTTTTTAGTTTTCAGTTTTGAGTTGTGAGAGGGAGGCGAATTTTGAATTTTGAATTTTGAATTTTGAATTGTGAGTTTTGGTTGATCGGGATTAATCAGGATTACCTTAATTCAAAATTCAAAATTCTACATTCAAAATTATATCAGAGTTGTTCCTTTGAAATATGCCACTGCATTTGCAAAGATATTCTGACGTTTGTTGCCGACGATGTTTTTCATCAGTCCGTCGGAATAGCGCTCGGAGTGTGCCATCTTGCCAAGGATGAGCCCGTCAGGAGAGATTATTCCCTCGATAGCCTCTGTACTTCCGTTGGGGTTGGCGGGAGAATCCATTGTGGCATCTCCTTCGCTGTCGGCATACTGGAATGCGATCTGTCCGTTTTTGCGGAGTGTTGCCGCAAGTTCTGCACCTGCCACAAATTTACCTTCTCCGTGAGAGGCTGCAACAGCATGTATTTCCCCAAGGTCGAAACCTGCGAGCCATGGAGAAGCCACTGACCCTACACGTGTGTTTACAATTTGTGAGATGTGGCGGTTGATGTCATTGTGGAAAAGCGTTGGGGAATCAGCATTGAGTTCGCCGATCTTTCCGAACGGAAGCAGACCTGATTTCACAAGTGCCTGGAATCCGTTGCAGATGCCGAGGATAAGGCCTCCACGGCTGAGCAGACGCTCGATCGCAGCTTTCACCTTGTCGTTCATGATGACGCTTGCGATAAACTTACCGCTGCCGTCGGGTTCGTCTCCCTCGGAGAAACCTCCTGAGAATGCGAGGATGTCGCATGCGTCGATATGAGCTGCTATATCTGAGGTTGATTTCTCGGTGTCTTCCGGAGTGAGGTTGCAGAATACGGATGTGGTGGTCTCTGCGCCTTCGGCTGCGAAAGCGGCTGCCATGTCATAGTCACAGTTTGTTCCCGGGAAAACAGGGAGATAAACCACTGGATGTTCTTTCGGTTCCCCTTTATATTTCACAACATTTTCGCCGGAAACAGCATTCTCAATTTTTCCATTTAAGGGTGTTCGATCCGGGTAAACAGCAGTGAAACGTATGCGGTTTGCTTCAAAAGCCTCGTCGATTGAGATTTCTGTACCGTTGATTCTGAGTGTTTCGCTTCCGGTTGTCTCACCAATGAATTCGAAGTCGGGGAGATGAAGCACTTCCTTGCTTTCGATGACGATAGATCCGTTGCCGTAATTGAATAGGTCTTCCTCTTTAACGTTGACGTCTACACCAACGCGGTTACCGAAACTCATCTTTGCAAGAGCCTCAGTGAGTCCGCCGAATCCGAGTGCGTAGCCTGAAACTACTGTACCCTCTTCGATGAGACGTTGCAGAAGCTTATAGTTGGTCTTAAGCTGATTGGTGTCGGGCATAAGAGAGGGGAGAGGAGTATGGCGAACAATATATATATAATTGCTGTTCTGCTTGAATTCCGGGCTGATCACGTGGCGGCTGTCTACCGGAGCCACACCGAATGCGATCAATGTGGGAGGAACGCTGATGTTTGCAAAAGTACCGCTCATGGAGTCCTTGCCTCCGATTGATGCGAGCCCGAGTTCTGTCTGCATACGCAGTGTGCCAAGTAGGGCTGCGAGAGGTTTACCCCATGATTCGCGGGTGTGCATACGCTCGAAATATTCTTGATAAGAGAAACGCATGCGCTCATAGTCGGCACCGGCGGCTACAGCCTTGCTGACAGCTTCCACTACAGAGTATGCTGCTCCGTGATACGGGCTCCAGCTTGTAAGGAACGGGTTGAAGCCGAATGCCATCATGCTGGCGGTGTCGGTGTGATGGTTCCCCACAGGGAGTTTCTGCACGGATACCTGTGACTCTGTGCCCTGGGTCTTTCCACCGAAAGGCATGAGAACTGTAGATTTGCCGATTGTTGAGTCGAATTGTTCGATCATGCCCTTCTGGGAAGTGACATTGTCGTCGGCAAGAAGATTGAGGAATTTCTCTTTGATTCCGTTCCCTTTTACTTCATGCACAAACGGGTCGCGAGGTTCAATTGTGCCAATGGTTGCCTCGGCAAAGTGGCGTGCTCCTGCTGAATCAATAAATTCACGGCTGAGGTCGGCAACCACCTTGTCTCCATAGAACATGCGCATCCTTCCTGTAGAGGTGACGTCTGCCACATGGGTAACTTCAAGGTTTTCCTCATGGCAATATTTCATGAATTCCTCCATGTCTTTTTTCTCCACTACCACCGACATGCGTTCCTGGCTTTCGCTTATGGCGAGTTCAGTTGTGTTGAGACCGGAATATTTTGTCGGCACGCGGTCGAGATGAATGTCGAGACCGTCGGTGAGTTCTCCGATAGCCACACTGACACCTCCGGCACCGAAGTCGTTTGATTTTTTGATCAGGCGTGTCACCTCCGGACGGTGGAACAGGCGGGCGATCTTACGTTCTTCCGGAGCGTTACCTTTCTGCACTTCGCTGCCGCATTCTTCGAGTGAAGATGTGGTGTGTTCTTTTGATGAACCGGTTGCGCCGCCGATACCGTCGCGGCCGGTGCGACCACCGAACATAAGAACCACGTCGCCTTCGACAGGACTTTCACGGCGGACATCTGAAGCTTTCACAGCCCCGACAACCGCACCCACCTCAAGGCGTTTTGCAACATAATCTGGATGGTAAATCTCACGGACATGAGTGGTGGCGAGTCCGATCTGGTTGCCATAGGATGAATAACCGGCTGTGGCACGCAGAGTGATCACTCTCTGGGGAAGCTTCCCTTCCAATGTTTCCGATACCGGTTTATAGATGTCGCCGGCACCGGTTACACGCATCGCCTGGTAGACATAGCTGCGGCCGCTCAACGGGTCG
Source organism: uncultured Muribaculaceae bacterium (assembly GCA_910583795.1). GTDB lineage: Bacteria > Bacteroidota > Bacteroidia > Bacteroidales > Muribaculaceae > Lepagella. Next base: position 3,944 of record CAJTZQ010000068.1, on the reverse strand, counting down.
CGGATTGCACCTCCAAGACATGTGGACGCACCGCCGAATGGCTCTATTTCTGTCGGATGGTTGTGGGTCTCGTTTTTGAACTGGAGAAGCCAGCGCTCTATGTTACCGTCAACATCAACGTCTACATATATGCTGCATGCATTGTTCTCTTCGCTCTGTTCAAGATCGTTGAGCAGACCTTGTTTGCGAAGGTAGCGCGCGCCTATAGTTGCGAGATCCATGAGGCAAAGTGGTTTGTTTTCTCTTCCGAGTTCCTTACGGATTTCATGCCACTGACGCAGGCTTTCTTCAAGGTCGGCAGTCGCGAAAGAGTCGTCAACCTTGATGTCGGTGAGTTCTGTTGTGAATGTAGTGTGACGGCAGTGGTCGCTCCAGTAAGTGTCAAGTATCCGGAGTTCAGTTTCGTTGGGATCACGACCTTCGGCAGTGAAATATTTCACAACTTCCATCAGGTCGTCGCCGTTCATTGCAAGACCTTTCTCCTTACACCATTCGGGAGCCTGTTCCGCAGTTATGTTGCGGAATCCATCAAGTACAGGCACAGGTTTTGCAGCGGCACGTTCCGGAGCGGCAAGTATGGAAAGATCTTTTTCTCTTGATTCTACAGCGTTGATGCAGTAATGTGCAATTTTCTTCATCTCTTCGTCTCCAACTGAGCGGTCGAATATGATGAGTTTTGCACTGCGGATCTCGATGTCGGCATCAGGCTTGATAAGTTTCACGCATTCGACAGCAGCTGCAGCCCGCTGGTCGAACTGGCCTGGAAGAGATTCAATTGCGAGATAAGGACGGTTTCCGATTTCAACGTCTTTAGAGACAGTATCGGTTGCGGGCTCTCCGAAAACTTTGTAGCTGCTTTTCTCCACGAGCTCGGGAGTGAATCCAAAGAGGTCGTAAACACAAAGAAGACGGAGATCCTGTATATTAAGTCCGAGATTGGAGTTGAGCTCATTACGCAGGCTTTCAGCCTCTACGCGATAAGGCTCACGTTTCTCCACGAAAATTCTATAAGGGGTCATGATGAAGGTTTTTATAGCTTAATCGAGTGTGGAGGCCAAGACTTTCTCAGCCTGTTTGCGGCGGAATTCGTCCATTTTCTCTTTAAGTGCCGGATCAGTGATGGCAAGCATCTCGATTGCAAGGAGAGCCGCATTTTTAGCACCGTCAATAGCCACTGTGGCAACCGGAATCCCGGACGGCATCTGCACCATTGAGAGGAGTGAGTCAAGCCCGTCGAGCGTCTTCCCCTTGATGGGGACTGCGATTACAGGGAGCGTCGTGAATGCGGCAACAACCCCGGCAAGATGAGCGGCACCGCCGGCAGCGGCAATCACTGTGGCAAATCCGCGTTCACGCAAACCGCTGACCCATTTCTCAAGTTCAGCGGGTGTGCGGTGTGCACTTAAAACCTTGGTTTCAGACTCAACGCCAAACTGAGCAAGTGTCTCAGTGGCGGCTTTCATGACTCCCCAGTCGCTGGTGGAGCCCATAACAACACCTATTTTCACTTCTTGATCAAGTTTTAAAAAACGAATGGGCGCCACAAAAAATTGAGGCGTCCACTTGCGTTATATTGTTATACTTTTTACCTGCTTGTCGCGTCCGGACACATGTCGGCGCATAGTCACCACAAAGGAGCTTACGTTTGTTCCCGAAAAATGCTGACGCGCACTTTTGATGCCCGAAATCTTGCCAGGCTTTCGTCTGGATAGAGATATGTCGTAGCGTTGCAGATTCATGTGGAATCAGTATGTCTCCTTTCCCGAAAAGAAATTTGTGGTTCTGTGTGCAAAATTAGTAAATATTTCTGACATAATCACTATAGTGGAGTGTTAAAGTTTTGGATTTTTCAATGAAATGACTTAACTTTATCACCATGAAATTTCGAACTGAATATATTCCCCAACGATCATCGTTGGTTTTGTCGCCTGACTGTCCCGTTGTATTGTCAGGTTCATGCTTTGCTTCCAATATGGCGGAGCGTATGCGTGCGTGCCTCTGGAATGCTTCCGATCTTCTTGGCACACTCTATAACCCTGTATCTATCGAGATGGCGCTGCGGTCGCTTCTCTTCTCATCGCACTCCGGTATGGAATTTTATGAATCCTTGTTTAAATCATCGGGCAACTATCATTCCTGGCTGTTCGACTCGAAAATCTCGGCGGAAAACAGGGATGATTGTATGGCTGCTTTTCTGCACAGGAAGGAGATGCTTGACAAACTTCTTGGGGAGGCGCAAGCGATGTTTGTGACTTTTGGCACATCCTGGTGCTATTATCTGGCTGACAGGAAAGATTATGTGGTGGCTAATTGTCACAAACAACCGGCGAACATGTTTGTGAGGAAGAGGGTGACGGTGGGAGAGATTGTTGAAAAATGGGATATCTTGACGAAATTGCTGAAAGAACGCTATCCGCAATTGCAGATTGTATTCACTGTCAGTCCGGTCAGACATTTGAAAGACGGATTTGCCGGAAATTCCCATTCCAAAGCGATTCTGCTTCTTGCCGTCGAGGAGTTGTGTGATAAAATTGATTATTGCCATTATTTCCCGGCATATGAGATTGTCAACGATGACTTGCGCGACTATCGCTTCTATGCTTCCGATCTTGTGCATCCTTCGGAAGAGGCGGTGGAATACATCTGGGAAATTTTCAAGGCAATTTATATTGATGCCGCCGGGGAAACAATATTGAAGGAGGGGGAGAAGTTATTGCGAGCATGGCAGCATCGTCCTTTGCCTAATTCAACGCGATGTCCGTCGGAAGATATGATTGCGCGTGAAAACAAGCGTCTTGATGAAATCAGGTTGCGCCACGCCGCTTTCCGTTCGCTCCATCCCGCCATCCTTCCTCTTACATGAAAATTATGTATAAATATAACCCCTTAACCTTCAAATCTTAAGTGAGCTTGCAAAGCTTAAGTCATTAATTGATTGGAATCCGAAATATCGAAATGATGAAAATAGGTTTCATTGTGTTGAGGAGTCTGAAATAATTGTGTGCAAAATGATATGTAATTCGAAAATGTGTTAAAAATGAGGCGGTTTAACTCTCGAATAACGATAAAACGGTAAATTCGGATTGTTGTTAATTCAAACAAAATCCGAAATCCTATGAAAACGCACAAGAATTATCAATCACCATTTCACGACGGAGATTCGTGTAAAGTGAATTCAAAATTAAATTATGAAGAGCATCTAATAGAGGATCATCCTCAACAGTTGATAGAGGACCATCCGCAACATCTTATAGAGGATCATCCCCAAAACCTTATAGAAGATCATCCTGCGAAGGCTGCTGCATTTGCTGCCGCCCAAGTAGAAACTGAAGCGGTGGGAGCCCCAATTGCAGGAGGTGGTAAATCAAGCTGGTGGGCTTGGTGTCTTGCCGGACTTGTAGGGCTATTCATTGTCGGTCTCGGTCTTTATTTAGGATTGAGAAAGGATCACAACGGCATCAAAGGAGAGCAATATGCTTATGTCTCTCAAAACAAAGGGGGCGTTCAGGCTGTCGGGACAGATGGAGTGAATGCAGTTGCTGCTCCTGGAAGTGTAGAAGATTATGTCTACTATTTCGGTAATGATAAATCTGCTGTCGTCGACAACAGTAGGTTGAACCAGGTGGCAGACAAGATAGAAGAAACAGGAGCGGACGTAGTTGTGACGGCTTATGCAAGTCAGGTAGGTAATGAAGTCTACAACAAGAATCTTAGTGAAAAGCGGGCGGACAATATCGCTGATTATCTTGTAGCACACGGTGTGCCGGTTGATCATGTAAAAGTTGTCTCAAACGGGGAAACAACCAATTATGGCGACGAAGCACACAACCGTCGCGCCAATATCCACGTGGTCTATCCCGGATAAAATATGTCTAAAATATAGTTTAAATCTAAGAAACTGTTTAAATTTGATTCAATAAAATTTTTATGGCAGCCAAGTCAAT
>CAJTZQ010000067.1 GCA_910583795.1 uncultured Muribaculaceae bacterium | reverse complement strand
ATCAATTTTTCCAAAAGAGCCTGATATGTTCATTTATTTTTCTGAATTACTTAATAATAAAATAATGAATGTAAATTTAAATGAAATCAAAATTGTGATGGATCCGGGTGTCCGTCATATTTCTAAGACTGCATGTATGGCCATTTCAGGTGCTATAGAAAATGGTCTTATCTTATCAGGGACATCTAAAAATGTGATTACAATCTACAAAGATAGAATTGACTTTGGAAAATCAATTACTCCAGAATTAGAGAATGTGTATGGTTTCATAATAGTTAATTTCTATCGGGAGTATGGTAATATTGTATATCGTTTCGGATCGAATCTGAAGTGTTCATTCTTTTCAAAGACAATTGAATATAAAGGAGATTTCCCTCCTGAAGAACCCGACAACATACAGTTGTTTAATTTAATCTATCCAAAATTCTCATGATTAAAATTGAAAAAACATACGGAGTAAGAGGGGTGGCAAATGATAAAACTTTGATCAGACTTGAAGAATTGATTTCTATTTATAGGAGTCAGTGCCCAGTCGGTAAAGTAATTATTGATACTGAAAAACTTACGTATTATAAGTTTGGATTAAAAATGGGTATCACGAGATTCGCTCCTAATGGCCTGGTAGTAAACGAAGAAGGAATTATCCGAGATTGTCAATTTGAGAATCCAATAATTTCTGATAAAACAGTATTGAGATCATTATATGATTTGTTTGGTAAAAGATGTCCATTCTAATGATATAACTAAATTGCTATTTGCGTTAGCCATTTTATTTTCTCTGGATATTATAGCAGTAAAAAATTATTCTTGTCATTATTACGCAGAAAATGTGAATAGATAATGATATAAGTATCTTTAGGGTATCTGAACTTTTCAAAATGGATTATAGCCGGGAGGATTAGTTTGATTGGGGATTCGGAGATTTGTGGTTTCATTAGGATTAAGACCGGGGATTTAATATGAGATGTTGGATCTCCGGTCTTTTTCTTGAAAAAATTTCGTAAAAATTTAAAGATTTCCGTTTACCTTTGAGGGGGGAGTGGTATATTTAGATAAAAAGATATAACATCATGAGAAAATTGATTGTTGGGAGAATATTTAATCTGAGTCCGGTGATTGCTGCATTGTTAGTTACAGTGAGCAGTATGCCGGTTTATGCTGTTGGAGATGATTTTACCAATGGAGATAAAGGAGATGGCAGAGGTAAACTTTGGATGGAGATTGAAGATGTTGGTATGACCTTGGAAGAAGCCAATGCCGAGATTGAGAATGAGCCACAATTTGCAACTTCCTGGAAAGATCGTGCCAGGGTTTATTTCGCAAAAGGTATGTATGCGGAAGCGCTTAAAGATATCAATCATGCCAAATCGCTGAATAAGGAGAATCCTTCCATATATACTTTAAGCAAATATACACGTCTGAATCTCGGTGACAGTATCGGTTTCGTTGAAGATGCGTTGACTCAGGCTATGTTGTGGGATTATCCTTATATAGCCTTTAATATCCGGCATTTCGATAAATCGCAACATGATGAAGTGTTGGCAGCGATTGAAACAAGAAGAGGTGAATGGAGCCATACTGATTCAATGAAAGGGATTTTACTATATGAATGGAACAGAAAGGAGGAGGCATTAGCTTGTTTTGAAAAACAGTTGAGAGAAGCCCCGGACTACTGTGCATATTCAGGTAAGGCAACAATTCTTGAAGAAATGGGGAAAAGGTCAGAGGCAATCACATTACTAAAAGAGGGGTTAAATAAAATCCCGGGTCATCTTTATCTCCAAGAGCATCTTGATCAACTACTAAGCAAAAATTAGAAATCGTCGATAAAATTTAAATTGTGATATCTTATTTTGATAAGAATAAACAATGAGAGTCAAAAGAAAAATAGTTAAGGTCATATTTATCTGCCTGACAATTGGTGTCTTGTTATTGCCGGGTATTTATGCATCTGTCAGTTTCAATGCATCCGGACGTACTTATGATAATGTTGAGGATGTCCCAGCTCATGTATATGGACTTATTCTTGGAACATCACCATACACAGCATTGGGTGCGCGGAATTATTATTTTGAGAATCGTATAAAATCAGCGATAGAATTATACAATGCAGGCAAAATTCAACAAATAATAGTCAGTGGTGGGAATTATACGGAAGAGAATGGTTATGATGAACCTCGTGCCATGACTGATTCGCTCATTTCGCACGGTGTGCCATTCAATTCCATTATAAGAGATTATGATGGCACTCGTACTCTTAGATCAATAGTGAAGGCAAAGGAGATATATAAAATTGACTCTGTAATAGTTATATCCCAAAAGTATCATAATGAGCGAGCCATTGCTCAGGCAGATAAATGTGGATTGAAAGCCATTGGATATAATGCACCCCATTCACATATCTTGCGCAATCGGATTAAGAATATACTTAGGGAATTTCCGGCAAGGGTGAAATTGTGTATTGACTTATTGTTTGGCGAAAAGCCTATATTTAAAGAAAAAGTTTGCGAAGTCGCTCCAAATCATTTCGAGGAGTGGTATTATGAACCAATGTATAAGGTGCCTGGTCATTGGACATTTTGTTCAAATTCAGATAGTCAATATGGGTTTCTTAAAATTATTTCATCTGACACTCCTGATTTGAACGGTAACTTGTCATATTATAATACGAGACATGGCTATTATGTCAAACTTCCTAAAGGAATCGGAATTAACCAAACAGGAGAGAACGAAATGGGAGCCCACTACAATGAGTTCTACAATTCCGACACTACATTGATCGTATCCACATCGGCAATGTTTTACGATATATTGCTTGATGATTATCCTAATTATGCAGATACTTTAAAAAAAGTTGAAAAGGACTTTTTAACCAATATGGGGGAGTATACCACTCATAAAGTATCTCCAGATATGTGGATAACTGAGGGACATATAACCCATTTTGATTCAGAAGATCCTTGGTGGGATCGCTATAAAAAAACCGATCGTTATATACGTAAATGGCTTTTGAAGAAAGATATTAGAGACCGTGAATGTGAAATTTCGCTTACTATTTACTTCAATGATTCTCTCAAATATCGTCTTCCGGAGTTTGAAAATATAATCAATCAATTTCCCAATTTACCATCGGTGAAATGAAAAATATGAAAGTAAATATGGATTGGTGCTATCTCATACATCCGATAAGTACAGAAAGGGATATGAGGCGAAGCGGATATGAAATTCTAACGCCGGGTCCGAAAGGTAAGGTTGAAGTCCATAATATCGATGATAAATCAGAATTAGGTACGAGGGAAATCCACACATATATTGTGACTCCAACTTTTGAAGATATTGATGACTAAGCGATAGCGTATGAGAATGGTAAAATTGTGACTATAATTCTATTGCAATCGAATAATTAAATAAAAATTATGGATAATTCTTTGAGAGAGAAATTTAGTAGGGTGTGGAATGTCGATTTAGTTATCGATTATATTGAATGTTTAGCGAACATTCAATTTCATGGTCATGTCCAAATTGAACGTATAAAGGATAATGACTACCATAATCTATTGAAAGAGCGACTTGATTCAGCATTAAGAGCTTATGGTAGGTGTTGGCACCCGAGAGGAAGGGGATTAATAGGCAAGATGTCGGAAGACAAACATTTTTTGATTTTTCTGAAGAAGAGAACTTAAATTACGATTCCGGTTATTCTGTTGGGCATTTCTTTAGTTACCTCCTGTTTATATATGTTTCCCTTTGCCGTATAAATGATCCTTTCTATAATATGGTGGAGTGTTGTCACAGTGTCGGTGAAACCTATAGTTATATTTCAAGAAGTATACTGTCTTCACAAAAAGAGCTTCTTGATAAGATAAAAAGAATATTGGTTCTTATGATGGGAGATGATTTCGATAAAGAAATATCAGAAGTGGAGTTGATTGAAAAATATGGTTATCCGGAAGTGACTGATGAGGAATTATATAATATGCGGATAGAATATGAATCATGATCTAATCTTCGATTGTCTCAGTCTTGATCTCAAGACAGCTTTTCCCGGTCAAACAGGTTTTCCCGTTACTAATATCAAGTATGTTATATTTTAGAGGTTTTGTATAAAATTTTAATTAATATGAATCTGTCAGAAGAAATAATCCGGGACAGGATGCTTGGTTGCCTGTATGGACAGGCGATAGGTGATGCTCTTCTGAGTATAGAGGCGATGTGGAAAGTGTCTGCGTAAGAAAATATATTTGTTGTGAATGTCATATTTCTTGATTTTGATGGGGTGATGGATACAGCCTGTTATGACATGTATCTTGTTAGTGCCGGATTGCCGGAATGTGATGAAAACGGTCGTCCGGTGTTCGATCCTATTTGTATATCACAACTGAAAAGGATCGTTGATATTACCAAAGCTTACATCGTTGTGACCTCTGACTGGAAATATACTGACGGGTATGATGAACTGCTTGAAATGTGGAAGGATAGAAATATGCCGGGATTTCTTATTGACACAACTCCTAATGTCAGCTTTCATAGAGGGGATGAGATTGAACAGTGGCTGAAAGAATGTAAAATAGATTGCAATTATGTAATTATTGATGATTTAAGTGCGGAAAACTTCAATTCTTCTCAGATTGATAAATTGGTAGTTGTGGATCCATTTTGCGGACTTGATGAATTGGCGGCTGACAAGGCGATTGAAATACTGTTGAGGCAAATTGAGAATAGAAATGCGGAGTTTTTTGTATAGACATAGAATCTTTCTGATTACTGTCGTGGTGCTTATTCTTATTAAAGTAGGGTGGGTGGCATGGTCTTGCTGGGGAAATAAATGATAAAAATAAAAAGGGTAGAAGGTTCGTTATTTTTGAAACTACTATTTATTGAGTTGTATTGGATTGTAATCTCATTTATTATTTGTAAATTTGCATAAACGTCAAATTGTTGCATTTTTTGCAAAAGTCTGGTTGCATGAAATCGCAAAATAATCCGTAAGATATAATTTGTTAAGCTGGGCATTACAAATCCAAGAATGCTTTTCAAATTGGCGGATGTTAAAAAATTTATGATACACGATAGAACATGGTTATGGACAGGAAGTATATATTTGATAGAATTGAATATGTAGTGGCATGTGTAGGGGCTTTTGCTCAACGTTTTAAGCTTTCCAATTCACAAGCCTATGCTTATCTACGCCGTTTTTCGGGAATAGATTTCCTTCTTGAATGCTATGCAGCTGAACATACGCTATCCATTGACAATGCTGTTTCAGATCTTCAGTTAGTTTGCCGCCAGAAAGGAGGACGTATATGATCAGACTTTATCACGGATCAAATGTCTCTATTGAACATATTGATTTAACTCGAAGTAAGCGTGGAAAAGATTTCGGGAAAGGTTTCTATCTCAACTCTGATCCTGAGCAGGCTATGGCGATGGCTAAACGCACGACACGTTTTTTGAACGAGGGGCAGCCGACATTGACATGTTTTGAATTTGATGATATAAAAGCTAAAGAGTCGGGACTCAATGTCAAATTTTTTCCGGATTATTCAGAAGAATGGGCAGATTTCGTAGTGATGAATCGCAAGAATGACTCAGATATATCATTGCATCCATTCGACATTGTTATCGGTCCTATTGCCGATGATACTGTGGGTGTACAGATTCGACGTTATATTATGGGATATCTTTCAGTCTCCAGGCTTGTAGAAGAACTTAAATTTAAAGGAGATCATGCTGTTCAATATTTCTTTGGCACTCCTAGATCGATAGAATTTTTAAAACGCATAAATTTATGACACAGGATATCCAGTTTCAAGTAGAGTGTCTTGCTGCAGAATTAGCAGAGATGCTGATGAATGAATATGGCTGGGATATACGTCATGCTCTTGACGAATTGTATTCCTCAGATACATTCGCAAAACTCAATGATCCGGAATGTGGACTATATTATCAGGGTGCTGTTTATATATTCCAATTTCTCAAATCTGAAATCGAGATCGGAAAAATAGCATAATTAGAGGAATTTTTTGAATTCTTCCGGGAGGGGGGCTTCTACGGAGATGGGTTGCTTCGATACTGGATGGATGAACTCGATCTTGCGGGCGAGGAGGGATATGCCTCCGTCGGGGTTGCTTCTCCGTGCACCATATTTGAGGTCGCCCTTTATCGGATGACCAATGCCGGAAAGTTGGGCCCGGATCTGATGCTTCCTGCCTGTGAGAAGGTTTATTTCGAGGAGGGTGTAGCGGTCGCCTTTAGCAATTGTCGTATATTTCAAGATAGATTCTTTCGCGTCGGGCGTGCCTTCCTTAGCAATAAAAGTCTTGTTCATTCTGCCGTCGCTTACAAGATAATTTTTCAGGGTGTCTTCGTCCTTGTCGAGTTTCCCTTCCACAAGTGCCCAATACGTCTTGTGTATGTCCCCTTTTCTCAACATATCATTGAGACGGGCGAGCGCTTTGGAAGTTTTTGCAAAAATCACCAGTCCACCTACCGGACGGTCGATGCGATGCACCACACCGCAGAAAACATTTCCCGGTTTGGCATATTTCTCTTTTAAATAAGCCTTGATTATTTCCGATAGGGGAGTATCGCCGGTTTTATCGCCCTGCACGATCTCTCCGGGAACTTTGTTGACAATTATTATATGGTTATCTTCGTAGACCGGTGTCATTGCTTGTAGATTAGATAATTAGTGACTCCTGTTCCCCGATTGATAAATCGGGAAGAGAAGATGTCGGTTAAAACAAAAAGCCGATTCCAAAGGAACCGGCTTTGTTGGTGGCGGGGGCAGGACTCGAACCTACGACCTTTGGGTTATGAGCCCAACGAGCTACCACTGCTCCACCCCGCGGTGTGATTTCGAGTGCAAAATTACTGCTATTTTTGATACTGACCAAATATTCCGGAAGAAAAATGTGTTAAATTTTATAAATGATGATTTAAAATATTGATTTATATATGGTTTCGGAATAAATAAAAATAATAATTTAAAATGCAATAAATAAGCATAATGGAAAATTGTTGTGAAATATGAGTCTAAAATCAAAAAAAAATAGTAAATTTGCTCAATAATTTGAAAAGTGTGCAATCGGGAATCCCAAACCGATTGATATTTTCAATATTAGGGTATGTCACAATTTTAAACTTCCAGATATTATGGTGTTGAAAACAAGAGACAAGTTTATAGAAGTAGCTCGTCAGCTTTTTGCAAGAAAAGGTGTCGAAAACACAACTATGAACGATATCGCTTCCGCTTCTGATAAGGGTAGGCGCACCATTTATACCTATTTTAAGAGTAAACGCGACATATTCAATGCAGTTATTGAGAGCGAGACTGACCAGCTCCTTAACCGTCTTCGCCATATAGTGGCACGACAATCATCTCCTGAAGAAAAACTTTTGGAGTATGTGGAATGCCGGTTTGAGACCATGAAGGAGATAGTGTCGCGCAACGGATCATTGAGGGCGGGTTTTTTCCGTGATGTAAGGAAGGTTGACAGAGCCCGAAAGATCATTACCCGAAAGGAAACGGCAATGCTGCGAGACATACTTCAAGAAGGTGTGGAGCAAGGTGTGTTTGACATTCCAAATTTGAACCATATGTCGGTAATAGTCACCCAGGCGATTCAGGGACTTGATGTGCCTTATATACGAGACAATCTTTTAGATGAAGGCATAGACAAAGAATTGTTAAAATCATACGTTGCCGACCTTATCCTTAATGGCATTAAGAAACGGTGACAAATACTGATAATGGAAGTTCCCGTTTCATCCACGAGTTAAAAAACAGATATCCAAATTGCAAAGATAAATTCCATATATGTATATCAACTCCATGGGCAATTATGTGCCCTCAGCAAGAATTACAAACGATTATTTCGAGAATCTCAATGGTCTTGAGCCCGGATGGATTCTACAGCGTACAGGCATCACAAGCCGCTCGAAGGTAGGTCCGGGAGAAGGTTCTGACTCTATGGCTATAGCGGCAATCGACGACGCTTTAAAGAATCTGCCATACGATATAAAGGATGTTGACTTGATTGTGGCGGCATGTTATGCCATATACGATACGGTTGCAACACCCGCACATATAGCTCAACAGCACTATAATATATCAGGGGCTAAAGCTGTCTATGTGTCGGCTGCATGTTCATCATTTATCAATGGTCTTGAGGTTATCGAAGGGTATTTTGCATCAGGGAAGGCTAAGCGCGCTCTTCTCATTTGCTCGGAGCATAATACATATTATAGCAATGAAAAAGATCAAAAGGCAGGCCATCTATGGGGTGATGCTGCAGTGGCATTCTTTTTGAGCAAAGAACGTGAGGCAGATACAGATGTTGAAATCCTGGATGTGTTTACCGAGGGTCTCGGAAACGTGGGCAAAGGTCCTGAGGGTGTGAAACTCCGTCCGAAAGACGGAGGTATCATGATGCCTGACGGAAGGGATGTCTTCATACATGCATGCAAATATATGATTTATGCGTTGAAGAATTCACTTAAACACACGGGGCTTGAAATTGAGGATATCGATAAGCTTATCTGCCATCAGGCAAACAAGAGAATTGTTGCACAGGTAGCACATCAGCTTGACAAACCTCTTGATGATTTCCTTAACAATATCGAGACATTGGGAAACACCGGTTCTGCTTCAGCAGCACTTGTGCTCACACAAAATCTTGACAAGTTTAAGAAAGGAGACAAGGCAGCGCTGATGGTGTTTGGCGGTGGTTATTCCTGTGGTTGCTTTATCGTGAAATTCTAAGCGTAATAGGGTTTATGGTTTATGGTTTAGAGTTTAGAGTTTAGGGTTTAGAGTTTATGGTGTAGGGTTTAGAGTTGAGGGTTGAAGGTTTATCGTTTAAGAATAATCTGAAGACCAAAGACCGGCGACCAAAGACCGACGACCAACGACCAACGACCAACTAAAGACTGAAAACCGACGACCAACGACCATAATTAAATACAGAACAATATAACTAAATAAGATAATAATGAAATTACTTGAAGGAAAAACCGCAGTTATCACAGGTGCAGCCCGTGGTATCGGTAAGGCTATCGCACTTAAGTTTGCTCAGGAAGGAGCAAATATCGCTTTCACAGACCTTGTAATCGATGAAAACGGTAAAAAAACTGAAGAAGAGATCAAGGCATACGGAGTGGAGTGCAAGGCATATGCTTCAAATGCCGCTAATTTCGCAGATACGGAGAAAGTTGTCAATCAGATTAAAGATGATTTCGGACGTATCGATATTCTTGTAAACAATGCCGGCATCACAAAAGATGGTCTCATGATGCGTATGTCTGAGGCTCAGTGGGATGCGGTAATCGCAGTCAACCTTAAATCAGCATTCAATTTCATACATGCAGTTCTCCCGATCATGATGCGTCAGCGTTCAGGCTCCATCATCAACATGGCATCTGTTGTAGGCGTTCATGGTAATGCAGGCCAGGCTAACTATGCTGCCTCCAAGGCTGGTCTTATAGCGCTTGCGAAGAGTATTGCGCAGGAAGTCGGTTCGCGCGGTATCCGTGCAAACGCAATAGCTCCAGGCTTTATCGAAACTGCCATGACAGCTGCACTTCCCGATAGCGTGCGCGAAGAATGGTGCAAGAAAATTCCTCTTCGCCGTGGCGGTAAACCAGAGGATATTGCAGATGTCGCTACATTCCTTGCATCTGACTTGTCAAGCTACGTTTCGGGTCAGGTTATTCAGGTTGACGGTGGCATGAACATGTAACAGACAACCAGAAACAATTTCGTAAGGTGCCGGATTGATTAGCCGGCGCCTTATGTTGTTTTTAATCGTTAAAGGTATGATAAGCAATAAATATGCCGTGATTGTAGCCGGAGGCACAGGTTCTCGCCTTGGTGGAGGATTGCCCAAACAGTTCAGAGATCTTAATGGCAAACCATTGGTATGGTGGTCTATCAAGGCATTTAGAGATACAGACAGAGATGTCAAGATAATTCTCGTGGTACATCCCGATTATGTTCAGGTATGGAAGAAGTTGTTTGCATCCCTTCCTTTGGAAGATCAGATACCTCATGAGGTGAAATGTGGCGGTTCGTCACGTACAGAGTCGGTTATAAACGGTATTTCTGAAATCCCTTCTTCTGACGATGTGCTGATAGCAGTGCATGATGCCGCGCGTCCACTTGTGACAGTGTCTTTAATCAACAGGGGTTGGGAATGCGGTGATAAATATGGAGCTTGCGTGCCTGTGATCCCGGTTACAGATTCTCTGCGTAAAATTTGTGGAAACGACAATGCGGCGATAGATAGAAAGGATTATGTGGCTGTGCAAACCCCACAGGTCTTCAAAGCCTCGATACTGAAAAGTGCTTATCAAAAAAATGCTGGTGTAATTTTTACTGACGATGCTTCTGCCACAGAAGCGGCAGGGTGGAAGACAACTCTCTTTGAAGGAAGTCCGGATAATATGAAAGTAACAAATCCCGGAGATATAGAAATAGCCACACTGCGTCTTAATTCAAGGGAATAACGATATAATGCCATCATTTCTTGATACTGACATAAAATATCTGAAAGGTGTGGGCGACACTCGGGCGAAAGTGTTGTCTTCGGAAATCGGGGTGGCGACATTTCGAGATCTACTCTATTATTTTCCTTTCCGACATATCGACAGAAGCCGTTTTTATTCAATTGGTGAACTTACAGGTACGGATTTGCCTGCCATTCAGATAAAGGGGAGATTTATCAGTTTTTCTATTGAAGGGGAGGGGGCCAGGAAACGCCTTGTAGGTGTTTTTACAGATGGTAGAAAAATGATGGAGACGGTATGGTTTTCCAAGATCACAACTTTTTCCACAGCATATAAACCCGGTGTGGATTATGTGATTTTCGGAAAGCCGAATTTCTACAGAAACGCATATTCCATTGTGCATCCGGAGGTAGAGGTCTATGATCCAGCCAAACCGCCTACAGGATTCAGAGGGGTGTATTCCTTGACGGAGACAATGAGGAAAAAGGGTTATTCCACCAAAATACTTCAAAATTTGGTGACTAATCTTTTGTCAAATAAGGGATTCGATACGATTCACGACACACTGCCGGATGAACTCTTGGATTATTACAACCTTATGCCTATAAGAGAAGCTTTAAAACAGATGCATTTCCCCGAAAACTCTCAGAAACTCCAGAAGGCAATTGAACGGATGAAGTTTGAGGAACTCTTTTATGTCGAGGCGCACATACTGCGCTATTCAATGGAGCGAGGATCCAAACTTCCTGGATTTGTTTTTCCTAAGATCGGGGATAAGTTTAATGGATTTTATTTTAATGTCCTTCCGTTTGAGTTGACGGGGGCTCAGAAACGGGTGCTTAAAGAGATAAGGGCAGACATGAAGACAGGCAGGCAGATGAACCGTCTGTTGCAGGGAGACGTGGGTTCCGGAAAAACAATGGTAGCATTCATGTCGATGCTAATGGCTGTTGACAATGATTGTCAGGGGGCATTGATGGCGCCTACTGAAATTTTGGCGCAGCAGCACTACTCTACAATAAAACAATGGGCTGACCCTATAGGAGTAAATGTGGCGCTTCTCACAGGTAGTACGCGCACAGCTGCCAGACGGGAAATACATGAGGGTCTTTTATCGGGCGACATCGATATAATAGTGGGCACACATGCCCTGATAGAGGAAAATGTAAAATTTCATAGGTTGGGATTGGCTGTCATCGATGAGCAACATCGTTTTGGAGTGGCTCAACGTGGAAAACTTTGGCATAAAAATGAAAAGGTGCCACATGTGTTGGTCATGACTGCGACTCCGATACCCAGGACTTTGGCGATGACGGTATATGGAGACCTTGATGTGTCGGTGATAGATGAATTGCCGCCTGGAAGAAAACCTATAACCACCTTATTGCGCTACGACTCAAATCGTCTTGAGGTAGACAGGTTGATATATTCCCAATTAAGGGAAGGAAGGCAGATATACATTGTATATCCGTTGATTTCGGAAAACGATAAACTCGAACTTAAAAGTCTGGAGGAGGGATATAAACGCACGTGTGACACATTTCATGGTTATCGTGTGTGCTTTGTACATGGAAAAATGAAGCCTGAAGAGAAAGATCATCAGATGGATCTGTTTGTCAGGGGAGAAGCAAGGATCATGGTTGCCACTACAGTTATCGAGGTTGGAGTGAATGTGCCAAATGCGTCTGTCATGGTCATAGAAAACGCTGAAAGGTTTGGATTGTCGCAGCTTCATCAATTGCGTGGAAGAGTGGGCAGAGGTGCCGATCAGAGCTATTGTGTGTTGATGGGGAAAGCAAAGTCTGGCGGCGACACCAAAAAAAGATTGTCGATAATGACAGAAACTACCGATGGATTCCTGATTTCGGAAGCAGATATGAAAATAAGGGGGCCCGGCGATATGGAAGGTACTCAGCAGAGCGGTCTCGCATTCAACCTTAAAGTGGCGGACCTTGCACGAGACGGACAGATTCTTACAAGGGCGAGGGAAGCTGCTCTTGCTGTGCTTAGAGGCAATCCGGCATTGCTTGCGCCCGGATGTATCCCGACTAATCCTGCCGCCGGAGATTTGCATCCTATAAAAGTGGCTCCTCAATCGATAGGCATAATGGCGGAAGAGCTGAGGATCAGGTTTGCCCGCACTTTAGATTGGTCGCAAATATCTTGAAATATACAGTTATTAACCCAATAAAACTTAACATATGTCAAAACTGAGGTTATGGCGATTGTTTTATGTGTTATAAATTAAGATATTTCAACTTCCTTAGTCGAAAGGTAAGGATTGTGATTTGAAGATAAAAAATCATAGATCATAATATGAGAGAGAAGGAATTTTTGCCAGCGGTGAAGGAACGGCTTGGCATCGAGGAATTGAATGAAATGCAAAAAAAAATGATGGCTTCAGCTTCGGAGCCACATGACATCATATTGTTGTCGCCCACCGGAAGCGGCAAGACTCTTGCATTCACTTTGCCTGTGATGAAGCTTATGAAGCCTTCCACGGGTAGGGTGCAATGTGTTGTAGTGGCACCCTCACGGGAACTTGTTGTTCAGATTGCCGGTGTGATGAGAGAGGTGGCACATGATTTCCGTGTCGTCGCTCTCTATGGCGGCCACAGTGTGGAGGATGAAGTCAATAGCCTCAAGGTCGTGCCTGACATCATTGTCTCGACTCCCGGCAGACTTCTGGATCATGCAGTTAGAAAAAATGTTGACCTGTTGCCTGTGCGTATCCTTGTTCTTGATGAATTTGACAAATCGCTCGAACTTGGTTTTGAGGAGGAGATGGGAAAGATAATCAAGCGTATGAAAAATGTCAGCCGTTTCATACTTACTTCCGCCACATCTGCAAATGTGCTGCCTGATTTTCTTAACCTTGACCAGCCGGTAACGTTCAATTATCTTGATAAAAACACCGGATTGCGTGAGAGAATGAAAGTGCATCGGGTTGATTCCGACGGGAAAGATAAGCTTGAGTCATTATTGACTCTGCTTCATTCGATCAATTCCGGAGGTAAGCTTGAGAAATCGATAATTTTTGTAAATCATCGTGAAAGTGCAGAAAGAGTTGCTGACTTTCTGAGTAAAAATAAAGTGTCGTCCGTACTATATCATGGAGCTCTTGATCAGAGAGAGAGGGAAACGGCACTCGCTCTGTTCAATAATGGAAGCCGACCGATACTTGTCGCTACTGATCTTGCTGCCCGTGGACTCGATATAGAAAAGGTTGCGTCGGTGGTGCATTATCACCAACCGCTCACTCTGGAAGCTTATACACATCGCAACGGCAGAACAGCCAGAGTGGAGGAGGAAGGAGATGTGTATGTGCTCGTCGGGCCGGAAGAGGAAGTGAAAGAATTTGTGGAATTTGATGACACATATTCTCTTGATACGTCGGCTAAAACACGTTTGTCATCCGAATTCATGACACTGTATGTGTCTGCAGGAAAACGAGAAAAGATATCTAAAGGAGACATTCTCGGTTTTCTTGTAAAGGAAGGTGACATTTCTCCTGATGATATCGGGAAGATAAATGTGTTTGATCATTATTCTCTTGTGGCTGTAAAGGAGGGCGTGGTTCCACGCCTGTTGAATGCAGTGGAAGGGAAAAAACTAAAAAAAGAGAAACGGCGCATTAGTCCTTTGAAATGAAAGAAGGCTGACAGAATGTCATGGTCGTATTGTGTTTTATAGGGTTATATGCGGTTTGTGCTGGCAAATTGATTCTTATTTGAAATACAATAGGCTAAAATTTGAAAAAATGCGATAGAATCGTTATCTTTGCATTCTGTTATGTATGACTGGGTTCAATCAACTTATTAAATTCAAGCATACCTAAGGTTCAAAGATTGTAAAGATCGGTTTTATAGAATCCGAAATAATTTAGACTAAATATCTCAACATTTAAATAACTATTAATAACTATGAGCAAAGCAAAGCAATTCCTGACTTGCGACGGTAATCAGGCAGCTGCACACATCAGTTACATGTTTACTGAAGTGGCAGCCATCTATCCGATCACTCCGTCGTCAACAATGGCAGAGTATGTCGATGACTGGTCGGCAGCCGGCAGGAAGAACATTTTTGGAGAAACAGTGCTCGTGCAGGAAATGCAGAGTGAAGCAGGCGCAGCCGGTGCAGTACACGGTTCACTTCAGGCAGGCGCACTCACAACTACATACACAGCATCTCAGGGTCTGTTGCTGATGATCCCTAATATGTATAAAATTGCAGGAGAGCTTCTCCCTTGTGTTTTCCATGTTTCCGCACGTACTCTCGCATCACATGCGCTCAGTATATTCGGCGATCATCAAGACGTGATGGCTTGCCGTCAGACCGGCTTTGCAATGTTGGCTGAAAGCTCTGTGCAGGAGGTTATGGATCTTGCTGCCGTGGCTCATCTTTCAACAATAAAGAGCCGTGTCCCATTTGTAAATTTCTTCGACGGATTCCGTACATCACATGAGATCCAGAAAATAGAGGCAATTGACCAGGACGATCTTGCTCCGCTGATTGACCAGGATGCTCTTGCTGAATTCCGCCAGCGTGCACTCAATCCGGATGCACCCGTGGCTCGCGGCATGGCAGAAAATCCCGACGTCTTCTTCCAGCATCGTGAGGCAAGCAATCCTTATTATGATGCTGTTCCGGAGATCGTGGAAAACTGCATGAAGGAAGTTTCAAAAATCACAGGTAGAAACTACGGTCTTTTCGATTACTATGGTGATCCCGAGGCAGATCGCGTGATTATCGCTATGGGTAGCGTTGCAGAATGCACCCGTGAAACTATTGATTATCTCCGCGCAAAGGGTGAGAAGGTAGGTCTTGTGACTGTTCATCTTTATCGTCCTTTCTCGGCTAAACATTTCCTTGCAGCAGTTCCGGCTACAGCAAAACGTATCGCTGTGCTTGATCGCACTAAGGAACCCGGTGCTAACGGAGAGCCTCTCTATCTTGACGTTGTTGAATGCTATGCCGGCAAAGAGAACGCTCCTGTTATCGTTGGCGGTCGTTATGGTCTCAGCTCGAAAGACACAACTCCATCACAGATCCTTTCCGTTTATGAGAACCTTGCACTTCCCCAGCCGAAGCATGGGTTCACT
Organism: uncultured Muribaculaceae bacterium; assembly: GCA_910583795.1. Classification (GTDB taxonomy): domain Bacteria; phylum Bacteroidota; class Bacteroidia; order Bacteroidales; family Muribaculaceae; genus Lepagella. The sequence continues at coordinate 5,445 of CAJTZQ010000067.1, read as the reverse complement.
ATCGGTATTGAAGATGATGTCACATTCCTTTCACTTCCTATCCTTCCTGAAATCAGCGTAGGCGGCAAGGGGATGTTCCAGGCTAAGTTCTTCGGTCTTGGTGCCGATGGTACTGTAGGTGCAAACAAGAACTCTGTAAAGATCATCGGCGACAATACCGATAAATATTGTCAGGCTTACTTCTCATACGACTCCAAGAAGTCAGGCGGCTTTACTTGCTCTCACCTTCGTTTCGGTGACGAGCCAATCCGCTCAACGTATCTTGTAACCACTCCTAACTTCGTGGCATGTCACGTTCAGGCATATCTCCATATGTATGATGTGACCCGTGGTCTCCAGCCCAATGGAACATTCCTTCTCAATACAATCTGGGAAGGTGAGGAGCTTGCAAAGAATCTCCCCAACAAGGTGAAGAGACTGTTTGCACAGAACAATATCACTGTATATTATATCAACGCATCTAAGATTGCTCAGGAAATAGGACTTGGTAACCGTACCAACACAATTCTCCAGAGTGCATTCTTCCGTATCACTGAGGTTATCCCCGTTGATCTTGCCATCGAGCAGATGAAGAAATTCATTGTTAAGTCTTACGGTAAGAAAGGTGAGAACATCGTCAACATGAACTATGCAGCTGTTGACCGTGGCGGTGAATACAAGAAACTTGATGTAGATCCCGCTTGGGCAAATCTTCCTGATGAGGAAGTGAAGAAGATAGATGCACCTGAGTTTGTGACCAACGTTGTTCTTCCTATCAATGCTCAGGACGGCGACCTTCTTCCGGTTTCTACATTCAAGGATAATGCTGACGGCACATGGACTCAGGGAACGGCGCGCTATGAGAAACGTGGTGTGGCTGCATTCGTTCCGGAATGGAACCCCGAGAACTGTATCCAGTGTAATAAGTGTTCGTTCGTATGTCCTCACGCTGCGATCCGTCCGTTCGTTCTCGACGAGGCTGAGATGAAGGCTGCTCCATTTGGAGAGGAACATTCAATTCCTGCTATCGGCAAAATGTTCCCCGGCATGCGTTTCGTTCAGCAGGTCGACGTTCTCGACTGTCTCGGTTGCGGCAATTGTGTTGACGTTTGTCCGGGTAAGAAGGGCAACAAGGCTCTTTCAATGAAACACGAGGAAAGCCAGCTTGCACAGCAGGAAAACTGGGATTACTGCACTAAGAATGTGTCTTCAAAGAGCAAACTTGTCGATATCAAGGCAAACGTTAAGAACAGTCAGTTCTCGACTCCGCTCTTTGAGTTCTCAGGTGCTTGTTCAGGTTGCGGTGAGACTCCCTATGTTAAGCTTATCACTCAGTTGTTTGGTAACCATGAGATCGCTGCCAATGCAACAGGTTGCTCATCAATCTATTCAGGCTCTGTACCTTCCACTCCTTATTGCAAGGATGAGAACGGCAATGGTCCGGCATGGGCAAACTCATTGTTTGAAGATTTCTGTGAGTTCGGTCTCGGCATGAACCTCGCTTACGAGAAGATGCGTGCTCGTCTTGTAGATTTGTGTGGCAAGATCGCAGCTTCTGATGCTCCTGAAAGTCTTAAGAATGCAGCTGCTGCATGGCTTGAGGTTAAGGAGGATGCAGTTCTGTCTCGTGAGAAGGGTACGGAATTGACAGCTGAAGCAAAGAAAGGTGCTGAAGCCGGTTGCGAGGTTTCCAAGCAGATTGTAGTTCTTTCTCACTATCTCACAAAGAGAAGCCACTGGATCATTGGTGGTGACGGTGCAAGCTACGATATAGGTTTCGGTGGTCTTGACCATGTGATCGCTTCTGGCAAGAATGTAAATATCCTCGTTCTTGATACAGAGGTTTATTCTAACACCGGTGGTCAGTCTTCCAAGTCTACACCAATCGCCGCTATAGCTAAGTTTGCTGCCGCAGGTAAGCGTATTCGCAAGAAAGACCTTGGCCTGATTGCTACAACTTACGGTTACGTATATGTAGCTCAGGTGGCAATGGGCGCTGACAATGCTCAGACCCTTAAGGCTATCCGCGAGGCAGAGGCATACGACGGTCCTTCTTTGATCATCGCTTACTCACCCTGTATCAACCATGGTATCAAGGCTGGTATGGGTCGCGCTCAGGAAGAGGAAAGAAAGGCGGTAGAATGCGGATATTGGCATCTCTGGCGTTACAATCCTGCTCTTGAAGCTGAAGGACAGAATCCATTCTCTCTGGATAGCAAAGAGCCTGACTGGAGCAAGTTTAAAGACTACCTCAAAGGTGAGGTTCGTTTCGCATCTCTCTTCAAGATGCAACCGGAGGCAGCCGAGGAACTCTTCCAGGCAGCTCAGGACAATGCTCAGTGGCGCTACAACAACTATAAGCGTCTTTCTCAGCAGAACTGGGGTCAGGATCCTGAAATGACCAAGACTGAAGAAGATCTTCGCAAGTAATAAGATCCGATAAAATTAATAAAAGGGGAGCGCGAAAGCGTTCCCCTTTTGTTTTATTAAAATGAAAGGATTATTGCTTATATGTGCAACTAAAAATATTTTATCATTGTTATTTAAATGAATCTTCGTGCTTTTGAAGAGCGAAGTTCCTCTATAAATATATATATTCTAAATTTACACTTATGAAAAAGTTTTATGCGGAGTTTTTCGGAACTATGTTTCTTGTGCTCCTTGCCTGCGGCAGTGCAGTGCTCGCCGGTCCTTCTATCGGTGGACTCGGTATTGGTCTGTGCTTCGGACTTGTGTTGATTTGTCTTTGCTATTGCATAGGCAATATTTCAGGATGCCATGTTAATCCTGCGGTCTCATTCGCAATGCTCATAGCCGGCAGGATGAGTGCTAAAGATTTTGTGATGTATGTGATTGCGCAACTACTCGGTGCAGCAGTGGGAGCCGCATTCCTTTTCTGGTTGTTTGACATGGGCGGTGAAGCATTCAAGTATGGCGGCATCACTGCCGATTCGGGCAATTATCTTGCCACAAACGTATGCCAGCCCGGTGTCAGCCAGGGAATGGCATTATTTACAGAGATTCTGCTTACGATGTTCTTTGTTTTCATTATCCTTGGAGCTACGGATGCAAAGAAAGGCTTTGGTAAATTTGCAGGACTTGCTATTGGTGTAGGTCTCGGACTTGTAAATATAGTTGGCATACCGGTAGACAATTGTTCTGTGAATCCCGCGCGTAGTTTCGGTCCGGCATTATTCTCACCCAATGCATGGCCTGATTTCTGGATCATGGTAGTCGGCCCACTCGTAGGTGCAGCTCTTGCAGTGGCATTTTGGCTCATGGTCACCTCAAAAAACAAAGCCGAAGCTGAAATCTAAAAAACATCCATGCTAAGATATCAGGATTCTTAATTCCGAATCCTTCCAAGGCAACAAAATAAAACGCCTATTCGTCTTAACGATGAACAGGCGTTTTATTTGATTTGAAGAATTGAGATTGATTCTGCGAATGCGTTTAGATAGAGGAATGTTTCGCGTCCGGATGCGAGAGATGCCATAGGCGAAAGTATGAGGAGAAGACCTTGAGCGCAAAGTTCGAAATCGTGTGAGCTTGGTTTTTCCCGTTCTCCAAAGGGAACGTTTGACAGTAAGATTATCTTCCCATTGGTTTGCTCACATTGACGCCTGACTGATTTTTCTTCTGGAGAGATAAATGGCGAAACTAACACTCCTCCATTTTCAGCGAGATGTTTCCAACGGCGCTGTTTGTTTGCTTTTAGAATATCCGAATCCGAACGGTGAATCACCACAGGTGCCTTAAAAGGATTGTCCAAGAGTTGCAGGTTGCCATAGGCCTGCCAAAGACTGCCTCCAATTTCGATATTATTGATTCGATTAAAGTAGTCAGGATTAAATCGGCGTACTAATAAACGATATGGATTTTGCCTGATATATTCAATTATTGTGGATAGGTGATGATTCGGTCGCAAATACCGGTCATGAAAATCCGGAGTAAAAACGTGTTCCAACAGTGGAAATTCCGCTCTTATTAATTGTCCGCACTTCACCTTCATCATTCCGATATAATTCCCGAGCACACGAGGAAGATAGTCTCGGACAAAGATGGCAAGATGAATATGGTCAGGCATTATTACATATTGCAACGGTTGCAGAGAAGAGCAAAGATTAGGTAAATTCAGGATTTGCGATTCTATAATCTCACCGATACGGGATCTCGCTATTACTGGTTGTTCCAAACTCCCGAGAATCCGGCTGAAATAAGGGCATCCTGACGCTTTACAAATAGTAATATGATAGATGCATCTACGTTTGTAATCATGTTTTGGATCGCGACCCATAATTTCAGAATTTGGTAATTAATGATATTTATGGTGATACAGAAGATAAGGCGGGAATCCTGAATGTTATTCGATTATCGCCGCAAGCGGCTCATGCGGAAGACGAATCTGACAGGAATCGCCTTATTAGCAAAATATCCCAAAATATTCGTCCTTCCGCACAGCCCGCTTGCGGGCGTCTTTGGGATTCTCAGAATCTTCTTCAATGCAAATTTAAGAATTATTTCTCATAAAACCAGCATCTCGACATCTCCATATGGACGAGCAGACACCTCACCTATATGTCACGGTCGTACCAATCGTCACCACCGAGAGAAAGAAAAAAGCGAGCGAGGCGAGAGCCACGAAACGCTACCGCACCAAGCCCAAGAACGGACCTCGACTGAGTGCCGACGACCTCATGACCCGTGAGAACCTGACACGCTTTCAGGACACATACGCCGAGGCAATGGCACGTTTCGGACTGGAGCGGGGAATCCGAGGTTCCGAAGCGCGTCACGTTGACCAGCACGAATACTACCGTCAGTGCCAGATCAAGAAGAAAGAGCTTGAACAGGACGTAGCCACCCTTTCCTCCGAGAAAAGGCAGCTCGACACCGAGACCCAATCTTTGGAGAAACGGAAGAAAGAGCTTGAACGAGGCAACCGCTATATGGACAAAGCTTTTGCCGACACAAAAGCCGCCAATGCGGAGATGACCAGGCAGAACGGCGAACTTGAAAAACGGAAGTCCTAGCTTGTAAAGTCAAATTCTTCTCTCACCGCCACTAATACATCCTTGACCGCCGAGAAAAAAGCATTGGAAGCTGACAAGGAGAAAATGGCAGACGAGATTGCTGAAACCGAGGCTGACAAGTCAAGGCTGATTGCCGAGCGCACTACTTGTGCCAAGGAAGCGGAGGCAGCGAGAAAAGAGAAAGAGACAGCCTTACAGGAAGCGGCAGACGCAAAAATGCAGCGGGATGCCAACCGCTTCACCGGCAGCAAGACCAAGAGGCTTGAAACCGAGCTTGCCCAAAGTCGGGAAGAAGTCAAGACTATGAAAGCGCAAGCAGAGCAGATCACAAAGACCCATGGCAATGAAATGTGGAATCTGCGTCAGCAGCTTGACAGGCAAATTGAGCGTGAGAAAAGTATCGTCAGGGGGCATAATGATGTTATATCCAAAA
>CAJTZQ010000066.1 GCA_910583795.1 uncultured Muribaculaceae bacterium | reverse complement strand
TACCTTCTTGTAGTTGATCTAATTACAAAATTACAAAAATAATCTGATACTGAGAGCATAATATATCCTATAATCGCCTGACTAACCCAGCAGCCCGACAAGTACCTTTTTGATGTCTTCGTCAATTTCGCGGTAGCGGCCGAAAGCTTTTCCGAATATTAAGGAGTTGTCGGATTTTATGGTCGTCATAGTTTTTTATCACTTTAGTTATGTATGCCCTGCTTCTGATTTATTTCATTTGCAATTTCGGCTTTCATTATATCAGGAGAGTTGCAATCTATATTCCCTCGGTGTATTTCCGGTTTGTTTCTTGAAGAAACGTATGAAGTGTTGAGGGTACAGGAAACCCAGTAATTCAGCTATTTGTTTTGTACTCAGTTTTGGGTCGAGGAGCGAGCTTTTGGCATAATTAACCATTTTGAGTTGAATATACTCCTGCGCTGTCTGGCCGGTTTCGGATTTGACCAAATCACCGAAATAATTGGGTGACAGGCATACCTTGTCAGCGAAGTATCTGACTGTCGGTATCCCTTCAGTCAATCCTTTGCCGGAATCAAGGTAATAAATATGGGATGTTCATTTCAGGACTGGGGCGGAATATATTGGAATGTAGCCTATGGGAAACTGTCGGGAGAAGCATTAAAAGACAGTGAGGGTGTCGAAACAATGAAGAATCTCGGAAAGAACATCTCTTGGCTTTTGGAAAGAATGGGCTAATTGCGTTCCGTGGAATCAACTATGGCTCAATCTTCTTGATGATTCGTGCCGGATTACCGGCTACGATTGTCATGGGCGGCACATCTTTTGTCACGACAGAGTTGGCTCCGACAATACAGCCGTAGCCGAGTGTTACTCCGGGGAGAACAGTGGCGTTGATGCCGAGCCAGACCTTATCCTCAATCTTAATGGGCTTGCCGTAGGTCGCGCTGCGGTTGTCGGGATTGACATCGTGGTTGATGGTTATCCGGTTGCATTTAGGACCGATAAACACATCGTCGCCGATTTCTATGCCTCCGCGTCCGAAGAAGGTGCAGCACTGCTGGATGAAGCACCGTTTGCCGATAGTCACGGGTTTGCCGTAGTCGATATAGAGAGGTGGAAGCACTGTGGTTGACTCATCAAGAGGCTTGTCGAGTATGCGCCCCATGAACTCGTGGACTTCCTCCGGTGTGCGGTAGCCTGTGTTCATCTCCGTGGCCGTCTTCATCGTGTCGAAGATGTCGGTTATCAGCAGGTCATAGCCTGGATCATTAGGCGATGCCATCTCGCCGCGCACGTCCCTGTCAAAGATTTCATGTCTCATTGTCATATAGATATATATTGCGTTTATAATTTTATTAATTTAAGTTTCGCAAGATTACTTAAGGTTTGAAGGTTAAGGGGTTATATTTATGCATTATATCTAAGGAAGTTAAATGTCTATCCACAATTGGGAGATTAACCTTTTAACCTTTTAACCTCATAACCCTCAACTTTCGCAAGCGAAAGCTGAATTATTAATTTGCAGCTATTGTCCTATATTCCTTCGGTGTACGGCCTGTGCGACGCTTGAAGAAACGGACAAAATGCTGCGGATATTCAAAGCCAAGCATATCTCCGACTTGGGTCACTGACAAGGTAAGGTCATTGAGCAGTTCCCGTGCAGTGTTTGCAAGGCGGTCGGCAATCATGTCTTTTGCAGTTGTCCCGGTGCTTGCCTTGACAAGCTCTCCGAAGTAACCGGGCGACAGGTTCAGCCTGTCAGCGAAATAAGCTACGGTGGGCAATCCCTGCTCCCTGATTTCATTTGCCATGTATCTGTCAAGCAAGGTATTGAATTTCTCTATGACTGTGCTGTTGATGACCTCGCGCGAATAGAACTGACGCTCGTAGAAACGCAGACAATAGTCAAGAAATACCTCAATATGAGATATTATAATGGAACGCGAATGGCGGTCTATGCTGTGTTTCATCTCCCGTTCAATCAGCGATAGGACGGCACTCAGCAAATCGACTTCCTCTTTTGAGAGGTGCAGAGCCTCGTTGCTGTTGTAAGAGAAATAACCGTATGATGACATCTTGCCGCCTAATGATGTGCGGGCAAGAAAATCGGGATGGAAAGCAAGTACGGTCCAACGTGGTTGTGTCTGTCCCTCTCCCACAACGGCCGTGACTTTCTGGCCGGGGGCAAAAGCGGTGACAGACATTTCGTCGAAATCATATTTCGTGAGTCCGTAGTTCAACTCGCAGCCCTTGGTCTCCTTTATATAGATGGCATACACGCCAAATTCGTATGTGGTTGCGCCAGGTACCGGCTCTCCTTTATAGTGTCCGACGGCAATCATAGGGTTCAGATGCTCGAATCCGTAATAGTCGTTGAGACGGCGTATGGTGTCTATTTTTACTTCGTTTGCCATAATGCTTTAGTTTTCAAGTGCAAAATTACTAATTAATGGCGGAGTGAAAAATCCGCTTTCGGGGAAAAGTAACCTTTTTTTCGGGTTAAGCTCCAATCCGAAAAAATGTGTATAAATCCTTGAAATCAGGTTTTCAAGATTGGGAGACCTAACTAATATTTGCAAATTGGAACTGAAATCACGTGAAAAATGGCTAATTTTGCAATATGGAGATAGTGATATGTAACGAAGAAGATTATGAAATGCTCGCGGGAATATGGGAGCGTTCAGTTTTGGCTACGCATAGTTTTCTGAAAGAAGAGGACTTCCATGAGATAAAGGCTGCGCTGATTCCTGACTATTTCCCTAATGTAAATCTCTACGCCATTACGGATAAAGGCGTGCATGTCGGATTCATAGGATTGAGTCAGGACTCAATAGAAATGCTCTTTATAGACAGAGACCGTCGAGGTCGAGGCTATGGATCTGCGCTTATTGAATTTGCAAAACAGCAGGGTGCGACAAAAGTCGATGTAAACGAACAGAATCCATCTGCTTTGAATTTCTACAAAGCAAAAGGATTCCGAATAATATCACGTGATGAAACAGACGAAGCCTGTCGTCCTTATCCAACACTTCATCTATCCTTATAAATAATGTAACTGCTCAGTTCCGGCAGGGCGAGTCTGAGATAAGCCGTTGACGCAGGAAGGCGGATTATCACAGTCTCGACCTGAGCCGCACAGGTTGCACTGCCCAAGTGGGAATCACGATGAGTCTCGGCGGCATGCAGTCTGCAACCTGACAGGAATTTCGCTTATTTGTCGGGATAAACCGCAGGACTCCATTTCTCTATCCATGGGATTGTGATTTTTCCGTTGTCAAAATTGAGAGGGAGCCACACATAGCGGGAATTCTCAAGGTCGGTTTTATTCCAACGGTCGAACATGGCTATCACTAAATCTTTTTTACCATAGACAGGCTGCACGTATGTGCTTTGTGCGTAGAACGTCTTGTCGGCATCCTTTCCCGTGCATGGATCGCCTATAGTTTTCCATTCTCCCATTATAGAATCCGCGACAGCCAATTCTGCCTGATTGGGATCCCAACCCGTGCATCCTGATGACAAAAGATAATATTTACCGTCATGCTTGAACACAGCGGGAGCCTCACGGCTCTCACCTATAAAGTTTCGAGTAAATTTACCTGTCGGTCGCAGGTAATCATCTGCAAGTTCGTTGATGTAGAGTGTGGCATTGTTTTCGGAAGATGCAAATTGGTAAGCTTTCCCGTCATCGTCTACAAATATAGTCTGGTCACGGCTCATTGCGTCATTAGGACGGAAAGATCCGAGATATTTGAATGGACCTGTAGGGGAATCGCTTACTGCAACTCCTGCAGCAGCTTTGCTGTAGTCTGCACTTTCAACATGCGCCCACATCACAAATTTGCAAGTCTTTTTATTGTAAACGACTTTTGGACGTTCAAGCACTTTACTCGTATGGAGATCATGATCGGAATCGTCGGTCACAGCAGGAAGTACAATCCCCTCGAATGTCCAGTTCAGCATATCAGGAGATGAATAGCAGCTTACTCCTGTCACGTCAGTACGGTAACATTCCCAGGTGGCCCAATCTGGAAGAATTGTCTCACCTTTTTTATATTCGCCATACCAATAATATTTCCCATCGTGATATAGTATGCCGCCTCCGTGTGCGTTTATAGGATTTCCGGCGGTGTCGAGCCATTGGGTTCCCTGTACGATTTCCTTTTGTGAGAATGCCGATAAAGGAGACAATATCAGCATCAGAGTGAAGAGTATAGATTTTTTCATAAAAATGTCTTTTATAGCGACAAGCAAAATTAGCATAATTTTTTCCTTAAATGAGGGAATAAACGGTCAATAATAAGATAAAATCAGTCAAAACAGTCAAGTCGCTTGGTTTCAAGTCGCTTGGATAGGGTTATTGTATAATCTTTCTATCCTGCAAAATATCTTGCGGATTTTAACGGTTTTAATCTGAAAGTTAAGAAATTGTTTAAATTTATTTGTCGAAGGAATTGAGAGGATTTGTCAAGTAGATTTTTGATATTTATGAAGGAGTTATGGGGTTCCATAATGACTGAATAAATATCATAAAGATGCTGACAAAGACTTTAATGACAAGACAAAATAAATTTTAAACAATTTCTAAAACTCTTATGATGTTTTGAGGACGGTTTTTATGAAATTGCAGGCATGGAGAGTCCTGATTTTCAGTACATGTTACGAATTTGAATACATATGATACGAAAACATATGCGAAAGTAGAGATACGATATGACGAGGTTACATTCTTTATGCTGCAAGAGAATTATCTTTGATAATTTTGCATCCGTAATTAAAAATAGATGAAGATAATGAAAATAAAAAATTTTTTGGTTCCATCGACGAAGCTTTGTCGATGCATTCAAGGCATCCGGAATCTGTTGGAATTTGGAATGTAAAGCCAAAATCATTAATTTTGTAGTAAAATATCAATATCCAATTACTTATTTACCATGAAACGACTTGAAATTATACTTTTCATTATGCTTGCAGGCATGTTTTTTTGTTTTGTGGCATCTGGAAATACCACGCCGGTGAGAACCGGGCATCTATTTGACGCTCCCGAGGTGACTGCAAGCAATTATACAGAATTTTGCCGTGATAAAGATGGATATCTGTGGATAGGCACAGAAAGAGGTCTTCTCCGTTTTGATGGCACGGGCTATGATGTATATCGCCATGAAGAGCAGGACAATGGATCGTTGTCGGATAGCAGGATTCTTGACTTGTTATATGACTCCAAGGGGAGATTATGGATTGGCACAGCTAACGGACTCAACCTGTATGACAGTGCTTCTGATTCGTTTCAACTTATAAAGATTCCAGGTAAGGACTTTAACGGCTACATTATTGGATTAGACGAACAGGTCGACGGTACTATTACGTTTATTTTGTCGGGTGTAGGTCTATATGTGATAGACGAAAGCGGCAATAAAGACATGAAGGCGGTAAGATATATTCCTAATCTAAATCAAGAAAAAGAGTTTAATTCTATCCAATGTTCAAAAGATGGTAAAATTTATGTTGGAGATCACCTTGGAGCCGTGCATGTCATTTTCCCGAATGGAAGTGATAAAATCATACCTGTGGGCAATTCATATATCAATGGAATAGGACTTGAAGAAAATGGAAATCTCATAGTCCTCTATCTTAATGATATCTATAGAATTGACAGCAAAACACTAAATATTGACAAATTGCAAATTTGGGGGGGGTAATAAGTTAAATATCAGTGGGTTATCAAGTAATATCATAGACGGAGACCTCTATCTCGGAACTTTAGGCAACGGTGTGTGGCGTATAGCTCCCGAAGAAACAGTTGTCATGCCTTGCACGGATTTCTATTCTCCGTTTATTAATATGGCTGATGCCCAGGTGTCGGCAATATATGGAGGAGCCGGAGAAAACCTCTGGCTTGGATGTAATTATAATGGAATCATGATGATTCCTTCGCAGAGAATCCCTTTTGTATATAGAAATATGTCGTGGTACTTTCCTGACTATGTAGGGGGAATATCAGCATTGACTACATTAGACGGGAATTTGATTGCGGCAATCGGGAAAGAAAAGATTTGTGTGTTTTCAAGTAATGGAGAGTTGCTCAGATCCTATCCTCTTCCGCATAAGGGTGTTGCCACAAGTATAGAACCTTTGCACGAAGGCGCTGTCATTGTGGGGGTTGTCAATCAGGGCGTGTGGGAGTTGTCACTGTCTGACGGCAGATGGAATCGAATTGTAGAGATTCCCGGAGATTATCCATCTGTTACTCTTCATTCAAAAGGGAAAGAAAATCTCTTTATAGGGTTGCATGGCGTCGGAATAATGCGCTATAACATGACTACAGGAGAGAAAAAATGGCTTGAGGTTGATACTGACGGTAATCGGCTCACTAACACATATGTCAATAGTATGGTGAGGAGCGATGATAATAAACTATGGATAGGACTATATGGTGGAATAGCATGTTATGATTTGGTGGGCGATTCCCTTTTGGAAATCAATCAAGATCCATTTTTATCCGGTTCTACCTATACATTTGCGCCTCTCGGAGGAGGAAAAATGCTTGCTGCCACGAGCCATGGTCTTATTGAGGTGGAGGCTGACAAGGGAGTTACATGTAAATACACTACTGTCGACGGCTTAACCGACAATGATGTAAGATCAATCACTATTGATAAAAAAGGAGGTCGTTGGATCGGGACAATGGGAGGATTATCTTATCAGGACCCCGAGACTAAAACTATCTCCGCTTATCTTGGCAATTATGGATTGGTGGAAAATTCATTCCGTCTGTCTGCCATTTCCAAACAAGATGGGAAGGTGTATTTTTCAAGCGATCAAGGAATCACTTGCTTTATTCCGGACGAAGTGTCTTCCCCCCAATTTAAAACAGATGTAAAAATCTCTGCCATATATCTGAACGGAGTGAGAGTGGCACCGGAAGCGAAGACCGGGCATAGAATGATGATTGAAGGAGACCCTATGAAACCTACTGTCGTCAATCTCCCTTATTCAGACAATGCGTTAAGCTTGCGCTTGAGTACCATGGATTTTCGTGATGCCGCTAATATTGTCTACCGTTGGAGAATGGCGGATGTCAGTGAAGAGTGGATCGAGACGCGTCCCGGAGAAAATGTGATATATATTCCGTACCTCGAACCCGGCACTCATGTCTTGCAGATTCAGGCAAAAGAAAATAAAGAACTATCTCCTGTGACAGAGATGAAAATACGTATCTCTCCCCCATGGTATCTTTCCATATGGGCGAAACTCCTTTATTTATTGGTGATTGCAACCCTCCTTGTGTTGGGATGGCTGGTTATGCAGAAGAAGAAAGAAGAGAAAATAAATGATGCAAAAATTAAATTTTTTATAGATGTCTCTCATGACATCCGATCTCCGATCACACTTATTTTGAGTCCGCTGGAATCATTGCTGAAGCAACCGTTTGACGATGATGTCAAAAGACAATTGAAAACCATGCAACGCAATGGACAAAGAATCCTCAGTCTTGTCAACCAATTGCTTGATATAAGGAAACTCGATAAAGGGAAGATGCGTCTTTCGTGCAGGAAGACAGATGTAAACTCCTTTGTGGGGGAATTGGTCGATATGTTTATTCCTCAGGCGGCAGAGTGTGGCTTGACTCTTGATTTTGAACCCAAATCGGAACTCAAGGATATTTGGATTGACCGAGATAATTTTGATAAAGTACTTGTAAACCTTATCTCTAATGCGATAAAATATACTCCCAAAGGAGGGTCTATAAAAGTTGAGACCGAGAAAGTGACCGATGAAAAGTTGGGTGTATGTCTTCAGGTCAGTGTGGTAGACACCGGGATTGGGCTTGATAGCAAAATGGAAGCAAAAATATTTGAGCGTTTCTATAGGGCAAGGGAGAGTCATGCCACAGCCATTCCGGGATTCGGAATCGGGCTTGATTTATGCAGGCGTCTGGCGGAACTTCATCATGGTTCAATTTCCGGCAAAAATCGTAGGGATGGTGTGAAAGGAAGTGTCTTTTCTATCAGGATTCCTCTTGGCGAAGGTTTTTATAGTGCGGATGAATTTCAGATCACTTCACGATTTGAGGAACCGAGAGACGGGGAACCCAATATGCATCTCAAAATACCTGAATTAGGTATTGGCGCGGATTCTGAAAAATTTGCTAAGAAAAAATCTATGATTTCAAAAACCGTCCTTATCGTTGACGATCATGAGGAATTGCGTAATTATCTTTGCTATCAATTGGCATCATCATATAGGATGATAGGTGCAAAGGATGGAGAGGAAGCTTTGAAAATAATAATGGATAGCACTCCCGATATCATTGTGTCCGATGTGATGATGCCCGGTATGGACGGTCTGGAACTTTTGAAAAGAGTGAAAAGCAATTCTGCCACCCACCATATTCCGGTGATTCTCTTGAGTTCGAAGAATGAACTTGCCGATCGTATGAAAGGATGGGATAAAGGCGCTGACAGTTATCTTGGTAAACCATTTAATCTTGAGGAACTTGAGGTGGTTATCGACACTCTTATAGAAAACAGACTGAGGGTGAAAGGTAAGTTTACAGGTGTTCGTGAGATGGAGGAAAAGATAAGCGTGCCTGAGGTGAAAGGGAATGATGAGAAGTTGCTCGAAAGGATTATCAAAGTGATAGAAGACAATATTGATGATTCAGAATTCAATGTGGAAAAGCTTTCTGTGGAAGTTGGCATGAGCCGTGCACATCTGCATAGGAAGATGAAAGAAAAAATGGGGCTGAACCCAAGTGATTTTATTCGCAATGTAAGGCTGCGAAGAGCTTGTGAACTGCTTCGGAAACCTGACATTGAGGTCACTCAGATAGCTTATCTTGTAGGCTACACCTCACAGCCGCATTTCTCGACAGCTTTCAAAAAGTTTACGGGTTATACCCCTTCAGAATACCGCAATAAATGCCAGACGGATTCCATGACCGATACCCCAAATCCGTAATCCCTTCGGTGGATGGGTTTCAAAACTACATTTGAATTAGAATTATAATCGCCTCCGGAAAGACTCTGACCGGAGGCGTTTATAATTCTTTAATTTTGGGAATATAATTGTTATACGTTTCTATACTTGCTAATAATGATTTCAATAGATCTATTTAATTAATTCCCAATTGTCGAAATCGAATAGATTGTCGCCTTGACCTTTGAATGTGATATATAGATCCTGGATACCTGTAGGTTTATTTTGGGTATTGACTGTATAGGTAGTGTACGTATCAAACGAGCCTGTCGGTTTGACAGGCATTATTGCAAACGGTTTAGCCTCAGACGAACCGGCTCTGAGAATGATATATCCCAAAGAATTTTTGTCTGTTTTATTCCCTTTGTCTGTAGCTACTGTGGCACGGAATTTTACGGGACCTTTTTCCCCGAAATCCACACCGCTGACTTTAATATATTCCCCGTTGTCGATATTGGTGACAGTCATATTTCTAAATCCTATAGGTTTGCATTTAAGTCCATATCCCCACGACATTGTTTCCGCCTCTACTTTACGGTATGGATTGAAAGGAGCGATCTGTTTCAGCTCAATATCTTTCCAATAAGGCACTTCTTTGATAGTGCCGTCCGTATTAAATGTCATTTCTGCTGCGTTGACTGAACGGCGTTCGTGATGATCAGGGGTTTCAAGGCGCAGGATATCATAGCTGTGTCCGAATACGTATGATTTCCCTTTATAATCCATCAACCCCGGATGGTTGCCTCTCGTGCGTGGGGTATGGTCCATGATATGCCCCTTGTATTCCCATGGTCCCGTTGGAGAATCGCTCATGGCGTAACCGATTCCCTCAGGGCAACATGTTGATGCAAAAGCGAGATAATATTTGCCGTTATGCTTATAGAGCCATGGTCCTTCCTGATAGTCTTCGATGTGGGGATGAACAACGATATCTCCTGAATAAGATATCATATCTTCGTTGAGTTTCACGCTGTAAAGATTTGGATTTCCCCAATACATATAAGCCTGTCCGTCATCATCTATCAAAACTGTCGGGTCGATATCGTCCCAATGTTCCTTTTGCCATACGAGAGGTTTCCCTATAGGGTCTTTGAAAGGTCCGTAAGGAGAATCGGCTACAAGCACACCGATCCCGTTGCCGTGTATCGGGCAATACATGTAATATTTACCGTTTCTTTCCACTACCTGAATAGCCCATGCCCCGTTGTCGCGCCCGTGCCATTTGAAATCTTTTAAAGATGCCACAGCACCATGCTCAGTCCAGTTCACCATATCTGTTGATGTGAAGAGAAGCCAGTCGAGCATCTTAAACCCGTCGGCATCATCTTCATCGTGTGAGGTATAAAGAAATATGGTGTCGTTGTGCACCATAGGTGCGGGATCGGCTGTATACTTTGTCTGTATGATGGGCATCTGATCTTTCGCGATACAGATTCCAGAGATGAGAGATACAGCTGCGGTTATTGTCAATAGTTGTTTCATTGTGAATGAATATTTATTTATTATTTAAATTTTCGCGTACATTTAGACTCTTTCCCGAATAGATATTCAGGTTGATACCCTCCACAGTCTATCACGATTTTTTCAAAAACCACCCCAGGATCAAGCGGTTTAAGGTACAGACATATAGAACCATCGCTATCGGGAGTTGGCAGTGGAAGCCTGACAACCTTTTCTACCACCCTGCGTGCCACAGTGGGATAAAAAACTGAATAGATATTATCAGGATGTTCGTTAAGATCGCCATTGAAATTTATTTCCTTTTCCACTGCACCTTTGAATCCCACCACATATCTGTGTCCCTCTTTGCGAGAGAATGCCAATGAAGATTTGACCACAACATGCACGTCAACACTGTCTTTCTTCTCGGGTACAGTTATTTTGTATTCCACGATGGCACCTTCGGGAGAAGAAGTATAAGGGGTGACAGCTATTCCCCCTAAGGTTCTTCCAATATCTTTCAAAAGAGTCCATTTTATATTCTCTGAAGGTGATGAGGCATTATAGAAATGAGGAGCCTCGATGACAACCGTTCCGTCTTTCCCGGTGTGTAGGAATCCTCCTGACAGTTCCTCGGTGTCAGACACCCTGGAAATCACAGGCATTTTGTCTGCGGGGAAATCGTCGTTCCATCCGGTGTAGCCTATATGCTTCTGAATCATCATCCCGTTCCATTTACCACCGGCGATATTATTGTTGTAATCGTGCATAAGAATGGAATCCCGTTCAAAACATTTTTCCACCTTCTCTGCCCAGAAGTTTGCTTCCGGAAGGTTTGCCTCCGATGTGTGGCGGTTCATTGCCTGCGAAAAATACATCTCATAAAGGTTAGTCATCAGTTGCACCGGAAACAGGATAAGTTCGCGGTATGTGTCTTTATATTCGTCCGGAAGCGAGATAAACTGACGGAGCGCCTCGGCTTCGAGCCTTGAAAAATCTCCAGCCACTTTTTCCCATTCCCCCGTGTTAAGATTATACGTGTCGCAGTCAAGAAGTTCGGGAGTAACCCTGCCATTATATTTGCATAAAAGATTGAATATGCGAGCCGCCTCTTCCGCCTGCTCTTTTCCAAGTTGTTGTTCAAAAAAATTCAAGGTATGCAGCCAGAGTTTTTCACTGTCAAACGCCTCAGGATTCCAAGCCATGTCAAGGAAAAGTGTTATAGGATATTCCATCGGTTTGAGATCGCCTACATTCAGAATCCATATCCGGTCTACACCATAATCGTATGTTAGCCGCATCTGTTCCCACATATTTTGTATTGGGGTGCAATTCAATGTCTTGCTGTTGCGAGGTGCCCCCACATAGTCCACATGGTAATACATGCCCCATCCTCCGGGGTGTTTACGTTCCTGTTCATTGGGAAGACGCCTGATATTTCCCCAGTTGTCGTCACAAAGAAGGAGAGTCACATCATCCGGCACACGCAGCCCTGCGTCATAGTAGTCAAGCACCTCCTTATATAGAGCCCATACCTGTGGTGTCTGTTTCGGGTCGCGTCCCGTCTCTTTGCGGATTATGCTTCTCTGATTTTTGATGATCTGTTTTAGAAGCTTCACGTCGGCATCCGCGCTCATAGCTTCGTCGCCGTCACCTCGCATTCCTATAGTCACCACGTCTTCAGTGCCTTTCATCCTTTTGATACCTTCGGAGAAAAATTTATCGAGAGTCGCACGGTTGGAAGTATAGTTCCATGCTCCGAAATTTTTTCTTTTGCGCGCCCATTCCTGATGGTTTCTTGCCATCGGTTCATGATGGGATGTGCCGATTATGACTCCTGTTTTATCGGCAAGCACGCTGTTTTCAGGATCGTCGGCATAAAATGCCCACGCCCACATGGCAGGCCAAAGGAAATTTCCTCGCAACCTGAGAATAAGTTCATACACCCTTGCATAGAAACGGTGGTCGCCATAATCTGTCCCATAAGTATTTTTGACCCAACTCATAAGGCACGGACCTTCGTCGTTGAGAAATATGCCACGGTATTTCACTGCAGGTTCACCTGCGGTATAAGTGCCCTTATCGATATAAAGCTGTTTATGCTTGACGGGTGGCACGTCTGCCCAATCATACCATGGCGAAACGCCGATCTGCTCCGAGAGTTCATATAGACCATAGATTGTACCTCTTTTGTCGCTACCGGCTATCACAAGAGCCTCGTTGATTCCGGGGAATGGATTTTTGACAGTAGTAAGGATATATTTTTCCCTTTTTCCCTCCAAGTCGGAAGCCGATAGTTTGCCATTCTTTATCAAACGAGAGATGAGAGAAGTGCCAAAAGTACCTGCGATAATAGGAAATGCCTTAGTAGGAAAAGTGTCGTTGACGGTAACAAGAGATGCTGGCGCGCCACATACCCGTTTGAAATCTTGGGAGACATTGGTGGCTGCAATCCAAACTCCTTCGTTGTCAGTGGGGTCAAGGATTAGAGCTCCCGGGAGGCTTATACCGTTAGCAAGAAGAATAAGGGGAATTTTTCCTTCACCCGGAACTTCCGATACTATTCCCGGGTGATCAATTGCCATGATAGGGTGTGGCATCAGTTGGAGAAATACACACACAAGAATAATTGAAATAGTTTTAAATTTCATAATCGTTTCAAGTAATGGATTATATGGAATCTCTATTTGTCTGAATCACAGGGAGTATCATCCCGTCAGCATCGTAACGTAGAGTGTCTACACATACCGACCGCCTTCCTATAGCGCCTTTGTGACCATCTATTTCAAGCACGGCATTATGATAAAATAAATACCATCCGCTGTTAAATTCGATAATTCCGGGATGAATTGTAAAACTGTTTTCGGCAGGTCCCGTTAGTTCCCCGCGAGGAGTCCATGGACCTTCGATAGAAGAAGAGGTAGCATAGGAAATGGTTTCCTTTCCATTGCCGATTGAGGCGTATGTGAGATAATATATTCCGTCTTTTTTATGGAGCCAGGGACCTTCTACATATTTCGGTAAATCTATCACCTTGATTTCTCCGTCAATGCCTGTCATCTCTGGAGTGAGTTTCGCCATAAAACATGTGCCGTTGCCCCAGCATAGCCATGCATCGTCATCGTCAATCAGCACGGTCGGGTCTATGTCGTTCCACCATCCCCTGGCCCCGTTGTCAGTCATGTCGTCGCTGACTAATGGTTTCCCGATGGCATCTTTAAATGGTCCGGTCGGAGAATCGGCTACAGCAACACCCACGGCCTTCCCTATCCAAGGTTCGCCTGCCTGTACAGTTGTGAAATAATAGAATTTGCCGTTTTTTTCCACTACCTGCGAAGCCCATGCTTCACCAGTGGCCCATTTAAAATCTGCCGGGCTGAGCACGGCACCATGATCTGTCCAGTTTTTCATGTCGTCTGTTGAATAGCAAAGCCATTCGGTGATGTTAAATTCCTTCCCTCCCGATGCCGTATCCTGACCTTCATAATATTCGTCATGTCCTACATACAGATATAATCGTCCGTCGTGTACCATCGGGGCGGGATCTGCCGTGAATTTATCTCTTATAAGAGGATTGCCGTTGTAGACAAAAGTCTTCAATGAATCTGTGGAGCTATCATTGTCAACAGATTTTTTTAAACCTCCACCACATGCACATAGAATCAGGAGGCCGCTGAAAGCTATAGGAAAAAATTTTTTCATGAAATATTATTTTTGGGGTTCGATAATTCTGTAATTTCCGCTAAGATGCATGAATGCAAACAGATGTAGGAATCCGTCGTAATAAGCATCGAAGTAGCCGTCTGGATAAGGTTCGTGACGGGCATTCCATAATCTGTCGATAAACTCACGGCTCTTGCAATGGGTGGCTGCCAGAGAGGCGGTCGCGAGCGTTGACACGAGACCTAAAGAATGGTGTAATGCCTTGTAATCCCCGGCTTGAAGGATTTCTGCTACCTGTGTGCCATCCGGATTGTATTGATCTACGTATTCGTCAATCCCTTGCGAATAGAAGAAGTTCTGTATTTTGTCGGCATATTCACGTTGCCATGTACCGTCTTTCCCACTCCAGGAATAATCGAGAGCTATATTCATAGGTACTCGCCAAGAGTCAAAACGGAAAGCTTCTCCAATCAGATTCCCTTTCCCTATGGATGCGCCGTCATAGCCGGAATAATCGGAGGTCAGTCCGGTGGCAGGATGCACCGCTTTATGGAGATATTCTCTACTTTTAGTGGCACATTCTTTCCAGAAGTCACTTCTTCCGTCGTCAGCCCATTTTGCCCATACTTCATAGAACGCCGGAACATGATACGATGGATCTGTAAATTTCCCTCCCCATGGATCCGGGGTGAATGTGATGAGTTTATGTTCAAGATTGATAAGGGGAGCCACTTGTTTCATTCCTGATTTTTGCATGGAATTGTTTAGAATCTTTTGTGCGTCTGCGAGATAATTTATCCCTGAATCGTTTCCCCACCTGTTGGAGGCGAATATGAGGGAAGTGATAAAAAAGAGTTCGCCATCTGATGCAGATCCTTCGGCATTCTTAGTTCCGTCGATTTTGCAGCTCCATGCAAAATACCCTTCGCGCTGTCCTGAGGAATGTTGCATGTATTTTTTGCACCATCTCCACAGTCTGTCGAAAATATCTTTCTTGTCGAGTTGTACGGCTGCCATCATGCCATACGACATTCCTTCTGTCCTGACATCGTGATTCTTGATATCGCTTATGTATGCCATCGAATCTTCTACCTCGAAATAAATTTTATCGGGACCATGGAAAAGTCCATGGAATATTTCGTTTATTTTGGAATAGATTTCCGATTGTGTATGCCCGGCTTCAGCAAACATATTCCGATATACGCCTGTATCAACGCCTCCCTTTTCCCAAGGAAGGGAATCAAAACCGATCCAATCTACTTCCACATCGGTTCCTGACGCAAGCGTCAAAAGAAGATTCTGTATACCGAGAGGTGCTTCCTTTACAGGAATTTTCACCTCTTGCCATTGTGAGGATGCCGGAATTTTGATAGTTGCAATATGTGTTAGGTCTTTCCCGGTTTCTACTTTGATATCTCCACCTTTGGGCGCACGTGTCTTTATGGTAATTTCTTCGACCTTTTTGTCCCGGAAATCCACGTTGTCATAACGGATCCATCCCCCTTTCTTTAAAAAAGATACTTTCCATCCTTTAAACTTATTTTCAGCTTCAAGAAAAGATATGTCGACATTTTTTTTGCTCCTGGCGCTGTAACGGTCAATCTGGATACGTCTTCTTGCATCGCTTATGCCGACACCACGCAATGTGGGAGTCACTTTTTGAATTGTTCCGTCGTCATTGAAAGAAAGATAGTCTATACACACCGAACGGCGTTTATCCATTTCCGGAGAATAGTCGTTATGGTGATAGAATAAATACCATTGACCATTGTATTCCACTATGGAATGATGGTTTGTCCAGCATCCGGAAGGTGACTCATCCATTATTATCCCTTTAAAATCAAAAGGACCCAAAGGACTGTCGCTCATGGCATACGCGAGCGTTTCAGTCTTGTCTTTGACCCATGGGAAGGTGAAGTAATATTTCTCATTACGTTTGAAAACGAATGGGCCTTCTTTAAAGCCATCTGGCAATCCTTTTATCTGGACGGGATTGGAAGCAATTTCTATCATATTGTCTTTTAATTTTGCTCCCGACATTCCCATTCCGCTCCAATAGATGTAGCTTTGTCCGTCGGTGTCTACAAGTACGCAGGGATCTATTCCCCTGACACATTCTATTGGCCGGAACATTGGAATGAAAGGACCTTCAGGAGAATCGGCTATGGCTACTCCGATAGCAAACCCTTTTTCAGAACCTCGGGGTGTAGACGGGAAATAAAAATAATATTTCCCGTCTTTACAGACGCAGTCCGGTGCCCACATTGAATAGGAATCCGGTTCTACCCACGGCACTTTGTTTTGGGTGAAGATTTCCCCATGGTCGGTCCAGTCGATAAGATTGTCGGATGAAAATACGTGGTAATCAGCCATACAGAACCATTCTTTAAGCCTCTCTACCGGACTGGGGATATCATGGGATGGATAGAGATATACTTTCCCATTGAATACTCTTGCTGTAGGATCGGCTGTAAACTGATCAGAGATGATTGGATTCTGTGCAGATAAGGCAGACGCGTAAACTGCCAGGAATATTGAGAGTAAAGTTTTTTTCATAATGTCAACGTATTCTGAAATTCCATTTGGAATTGTCGCTTTCCATATCAAATTCTCCCAAAGAAGGAGTGCTGTCACCTATTGATATAAGTGCGAGTTGTCTGTCACATCCAGGCACATTTTTAGGCATTATACGATATGTGCCGTCTGTGAGTTGTTCTATTCTCCATAATTGTTCGTCAGTTCCGGTGAATTGTGGAACAGTGATCAGTTCCTTTTCTGCAGTGGCAGCGAGCGCCCGATCTGTGCCCTCAATCAGTATTTTATAATAAGGCGCTCCCAAATATCCTCCACTTTCAGGCACCGCAATCACACTCCATTTCTGATGAGGTCGGAACATGTAGTCGCCTGTTCGCACGTTGATATTCCCATCCGGCCATGTTGACACAACATCTTCGAGAGTTTGAGATTTTAAAGGCACCAATGGTTCGTCTGATTTTTCCCAGAATCGGTGTATTCCCCCTTCCATACGAACAAAGTCAACTGCAAGTTCGAGAGCATATCCTCTTCTTTCTGATTCAATTTCATAGGTTCCTTCGCAAAATGGTTCCCCGGCTACTGGCCAATCGTTTTTCCAAAGTAAGGGAAGGATGGCGAGTACGCTTCTACCTCCTTGGTCGAAATCAGCTTCAAAATGACAAGACATTTTTTCTACACCCTCTTCCTCTATAAATCTACCGAAATGTCCTGGTCCTGTTTTGCGGTGACCGGCTGCAATCACCATTTTCCCTCCGCCTTGCAGCATGTCTCTACCTATATTGTCGAGATAAGGTCCTGTCACTTTTCGTGATCTGCCGACTACAATATTATAGGTGGAATTGGGTCCGTCGCAGCATGTGCCATGGGTTCCGAGAAGGTAATACCATCCGTTACGGTAAATTAGGTCGGTCGCTTCACAGTCAATGGCTATATCCACAGGTTCGTTTCCGGGAATACGGGCTCCGGTTGTCGGATCCAGCTCCACAAGCCGAATAAAACCGAAATATGTGCCATAAGACAGCCATAGACGTCCGTCGGTAGGATCAAGCAATAGGCCCGCATCAATAGCGTCACAATCCTCATTATCTTCCGAATGTGCCACCTCGACTGGATCGGTGTAGGCGAAATCTGGAGAGGCTGGATCAAGAGTTTTATTCCACATTGTCAGGACAGTTCCCTTGTGGCTACCACCCAGTCCACCTCCTGTGGCGCTGTATGCCACAAGATATCGGTCACCTATCTTGACTGCATCTGGGGCGGCACCACGGCCAGGTCTTACGCCACCACTATGCCAAGTGTAGCCATCTTCAGAGATCAGACCCCCTCCTCCGGTTCCGAATGTGTAATATTTACCCTCACATTCCATAATAGTGGAAGGATCATGGATGTAGGGTTCTCCTATCTGCGCATAGATGTTTTCTCCGGTGACTAAAGCGAAGAGAGCGGCACAATAAAATACAGTTTTTCTATTCATGGTTTATTTTATGCTTATTTTGATATTGTCTACAGGTATGCCGCCTTCTTTTAAGAACCGCACGCAGAAATCACTCATTCCGGGACCGTTGATTATAGCTCCTCGTACTATATTTCTTCCCTTTTTAAGAGTTAGCCTCTTTGAAAGACAATCGTCTTTCACCATGCGACGGTCACCTGAAAGAAGTATAGCTTCTTTTCCGTTGACCCACCACATTGAAGCAGAATTTGAACCGGCTGACAATCGTATGTCAGGAATGTC
Organism: uncultured Muribaculaceae bacterium; assembly: GCA_910583795.1. Classification (GTDB taxonomy): domain Bacteria; phylum Bacteroidota; class Bacteroidia; order Bacteroidales; family Muribaculaceae; genus Lepagella. The sequence goes on along the minus strand of CAJTZQ010000066.1, from coordinate 3,345 downwards.
TTCTTCGCAATCAATTGCAGTCACCACCCAAAACAGAACACCATAGTATGGCTTCCCCATATTTGTGGCGAAACGGAAAAGTTTAACATTAAACATATTGCTGTCAAGGGCATGCCATTTGAGTTTTTGTTTCCCTACTTTGACATTGTCTCCATGTTTGGGGAATACAGAAAATTGCTCAGGGAAGTATTCCGTGTAAAAAGCGTCACGCAGGTAGCTGTCGGTAAATACAGTGTTGCTGCGGTTAGGTTTTTCGATAGGTTCGAGTATTAGCCATCTTCTAATGAATCCATCCGTATCCGGTGATGCGGTGTTCGAGGAGGGGGAAGAAAAATAAGGAGTCAATTCCTTAGGGGTTTCCGCCTCACTCAGGAAAGATGTGGCGTTAAATGCCATAAATGCCATGAAAACGGGGTAAAAGATTTTGTTCATAAATATAAAGGTTAGTCATTGCTGATAGTGTTGTGTTGACTGTCTTTTCTGATGTGGGATATTCTTTCATGGGTTATTTAGCCCGCTAAACTCCCAATTCAATGTTCAAAATCTCCTCGAAAATATGACAAAATTTTGGAAAAGAAAAAGTCTAAACAACGACTTCAATATTCAATATAGGAGTGTCGAAGTCTTTTCAACTTGTATTGCAAAATTAAAGAAAAAATTATATGAAATGATTAATATAAGTTGTTTCGGTTTTCCTAAATGTCTATTCTGGTAAGAGTATTGTAACAATTGCGTATACATTTGTAAGAATAGCTTTATTAAGAGGTAAAAATGTATTGAATTGTCTTTTTTAAAGGAGCCAGGTGGATGTCAATACTCATGTGGTTTGCTTGTGATAGAAAGTAGTAAGAGAAATTCTGGATCCATTTGAAGATATCGATTTAAACAACGAATTTGAGAGGGAGAAGAGGTGGAGGATAAATGTTACCCTTCGTTATATTATGAATATATCGGTCTATATTATTTTCCAGATTAATAAAATCTGTTTTTTGCAATGCTACCGATTTGAATTGATATGATACGGTGGAATATGAAAGGTATCCGTTTAAATACGTCTGTATTACATTGATGAGGGTGGAAGGGTCAAATATTAAGTAATTTTGTAAACGAATAACTAATCTAACTTCCATTAAACAATGTCTGTACAAAAACTCATAAAAGGGATAGTTTGCATGGCTTTTGTCGGTTTTATGCCGGGATTTGTAGAAGCCGAAGATGTAATGTCTCCCGCCACTCAAATGGAATGTGAAACATCTGGATTCTGCAATCCTGTGATATGGGCTGATGTCCCGGATCCGGATGTGATCCGTGTCGGTGATGATTTTTATATGGTGAGCACTACCATGCATCTCATGCCGGGATGTCCGGTGATGCGGTCGCGTGATCTCGTAAACTGGGAAACCATAAGCTATGTTTTCGATAAACTTGAAGATACTTCCCGATACAATCTTGAAGGGGGCACAGTATATGGAAAAGGGCAGTGGGCAACATCTATCCGCTATCGCGAGGGTCGTTTCTACGTATTGTTTTCTCCCAACGACGAGCCATATAAGGCTTATATATATACTACCGATAATCCGGCAGGGGAGTGGACTCTTCTATGTCGTACAAAACATTTCCATGATTCCTCCCTTCTTCTTGATGATGACGGCAGGGTGTTTGTATTCAGTGGAAGCGGCGATATTTATCTCACGGAACTCAAGCCGGATCTTACGGGAATACTTGAAGGAGGTGTAGACAAGGTGGTGATACATCCGGACAGTACTGAGACAGGGCTTCATGAAGGTAGCCGCGTGATAAAACATAATGGAAAATATTACGCATTTGTGATTTCATGGCCTGCAGGCAAGCCTCGCCGTCAGCTTTGCTATAGGGCTGACAACATTGAGGGCCCTTATGAGAAGTGTGTTGTGCTCGAATCAGAATTCGGAGGCTTCCCATACGTGGGGCAGGGTTGCCTTGTCGACGATCCCGAAGGGAACTGGTGGGGAATGATCTTCCAGGACCGGGGAGGTGTGGGGCGAGTGCTCACATTGAATCCCTGCACATGGAAAGACGGATGGCCGATGCTTGGCGACAACAATGGGAAAGTGCCTTTGAAAGTGTACAAGACTATTGTGCCCGACGGAAATGCGGGCGTATTGGCGTCAGATGAATTTTCGGACGGGAAGAAATCCATACTTTGGCAGTGGAATCATAATCCCGACAACAGTTGCTGGTCGCTTACCGACCGTCCGGGTTTTTTACGACTCACCACATCAAAAGTTGTGAGAGATATTTTCCATGCCCCCAACACCATTTCCCAAAGAATGGTGGGACCCAAGAGTGAGGCTGCTATAAGAATGGATGTTAGCAAAATGAAATGTGGCGATGTGGCGGGGCTTTCTGCATTTAATGGAGATTCCGGATTGCTGTCGGTTGTGGCTGATAAAGATGGTAAATGGATTGTGGCGTCCACATCTTCAGTCGCTTTCGGTGATAAAAATCAAGCTATTGTCGGAGTTACCGATCAGGAAATGGCACGCATACCATTGAAGGGGGACATAGTTCATTTCAAGGTTGCTACAGATTTCAATCCCGGAGAGGATATGGCAGATTTCTACTATAGCCTTGATGGTGAAACCTGGCTCCATATCGGAGAAAGATTCAAGATGAGATTTGATTTCACAAGATTCTTCATGGGCACCCGATTTGCAATCTACAATTATGCTACACAAACAGCAGGCGGAATGGTAGATATAGATTGGTTTCATACTTCTGTAATCGATTAAATGAAGTGGCAAGTAAAACTATTGACTATATAATTATGAGAAAGCTATTCATGTTTGGAGGTGTTGCCTATGGTTATCGGTATGAGAGCCGTCAACCCGGTGGAAAAACATCTTTCACGCATGATCCGGCTCCGTATGTACACAATGTACAGTCTATAGTTACAAATAGTAATGGTTTGGAGACAAATCTGAATCCGGATGTAGCCATTTAAAACGTGTCTGCGACATATATGCGGCAGTAACAATGATGTTTTGGGTAATTTTGCAATTGAATTGAAAACCGATATATAACAGGAAAATTAGTAAGGTTAAATATAGAAGAGTACTTTTTTGTTAAGGTTAATCTTTGAATACATATTAAAATAGATATTGCGGCAATTCATTTTGTTGATAAGACTGCTTATTTTTGAGATATGTATTTGATAAGGTATCAAGGTTGTTTTAGGCCCTATTCAGGCAATATTTATATTGCCTGAATAGAATTTTAGTATAAATTTTTATTTACCTCAAAATACAATCAAAATGGCAAACAAAGAATACTTTCCCTCGATAGGGAAAATCAAGTTTGAGGGGA
>CAJTZQ010000065.1 GCA_910583795.1 uncultured Muribaculaceae bacterium | reverse complement strand
AAATGTCAACGGACTGCTGATACAAAATGTGTCAACGAGGTCCTGAGCCACGGCATCTAACCACTATGATAAAAATGAAAAAAACATATGGGATTTTAGCCCTGTCGATGATGCTGGGTATGGTGTCGTGCGACAGCAAGCTTGATATCGTTCCTCTTGGAAAGACCACGCTCGATAAAGCAGAAGATCTTGAGAGCCTCCTGGAACAAAAATTTATGCTTTCGACAACGCTTGAATACGAGACCCTTTGTGGCAATACATATCCTGAAGCATGGGAAACGCCTGAATCTATCCTCGCCGACAGGACAACAAGCGCATATGCGATGCTTGCCGGAGATGAATCCGTTGACAGGGTTGAACTTGCTATCAGTGACAACAACTATGAAAACATCTATGAGTATATAAATTATGCCAATGTGGTGATTTCAAAGATCGACGATGCATCGGGAGACTCTGAATCCAAACGGCGAATAAAAGCGGAGGCTAAAATACTTAGGGCATGGTTTCATTTCCTTGCCGTCAATATGTATGCCGGTCAATACGATGAAGCGACAGCTGCCGATACCGGAGGCGTTGCGTATGTTGACAATACAGATGTGCAGGCTCAAAAAACAAAATTGAGTGTGAAGGATGTGTATGACCATATTCTCGCGGATTGCAGCGAGGAGGTTATCGCCGATCTGCGACAGAGTGCGGTTGACAATCCTTTTCGTTTCGGAGCAGAGTTTGGCAATGGAGTCCGTGCAACAGTTCTCATGCAGATGAAAAGATATGAAGAAGCCTTGAAATATGCAAGGGAGGCTATTAAATTCAACAACACGCTTGAAGACCGCCTTACAGCCGCCGACAATCTTGCATGGACTTTGCCTCACGCTTCGTCAAACAATTATTTCCTTTGTTGTTTTGACAATTCAAATATCGGTGAATGGGGAGGTAAGGTGTGCACTCCGGAATTTGCAAAAGATATCGATCCTGACGATATATTGATGATTATCGGAGAATACGGAAACGATGGCTGGGGCGACCCGAGCGGATATGGTCCTGAAGGTTCACTGATGTGCAACAGTTGGGACGTGCATTATAACGCTTACGGGCTTCGCACAGAAAATATGTATTATACTATTGCAGAGTGTATGATTCGCACAGGTCAGCCAAATGAGGGACTTCGTTATGTGGATGAAGTTCGCGACAGGCGAATTTATGGAGATAACGAACATTATTTCGGCAACCCCGATTATAATACCGAAGCAATGGCGATGGACATACTGCAGAAGAATAAGCGAGTGGAGATGTTCACAACCATCTACAACTATTTTGACCGCAAACGTTGGAACACAGAACCCAACTATCGCAAGGATGTGACGCACGACTGCGGGGATGCCGGCTATTTTACGGTGGCTCCGGAATCAGACCTCTGGATCACTCCATTCCCCAAAACAGTAACACTCTACAACAGCTCAATGACTCAAAATTATTAATGAATTTGTAACTACCGTTAGGTTAGAATCTATGGTTAATCCTTTCATTTAACTATCTTTTTGAACAATATTAAGTGTTAGGTCGTCCGGGATTCCCTGTGAAGGGGGTCCCGTTACGTTTTTGTGCCTATGTAAAGACTTTCTTTGGAGAGGTGGAGAATTATGTTTAACTTTGCAGGCGGAAACAACAAGATTCTTTTTGGATGGTAGGAAAAAAGCTGATTAAAAAATTTACGCCGGAAACATATCTTGAATCATATGTAAGCCTTTTGAAACTTGGTTTGCCTGTTCTTGTCACGCAGTTGGGTGTTATCCTGGTGAATTTTGCCGACACCATGATGGTAGGGGCATATGGCTTGAATGAACTTGCCGCGTCGGCGTTTGTCAACAGCCTTTTTATTATTGTGACAGTCATGCTCATGGGATTCGGTGGAGGTGTCACTCCTCTGATCGGGGCATTGTATGGCAAAGGAGACCATGAGGAAGGAGGAAAGACGCTTAGGGGTGCGTTGCAGGTAAACGTTATATTGTCAGTCTGTTTCATGGCTATAATGGGAGGGCTATATTTCTTTCTTGATTGTTTCGGACAGGACGAGGAATTGCTTCCGATTGCCCGCAAGTATTATCTGATACAACTCGGTACCCTTTTGCCGATGGCTGTCTTCAATTGTTTCCAGCAGACGGCAAACGGCACCACCGACACTGCGACTCCTATGTGGATAATACTTGGTGCCGACATATTGAATATCGGGGGTAATTATCTTTTGATTTTCGGAAAGCTCGGTTTTCCCGAGCTTGGGCTTACCGGTGCCGGGATAAGCACGCTTACGGCGCGTACACTTGCTGCAGTCGCGATAGTTGTGACGGTGGCATGTAGAAAACGCTATAATATATATTGGAGGTCGATGTGCCGTCTGCATGCCGGCAAAGAGCGTAGATACAAAGTTTGGGTCACTTCATATCCTCTTATGATACAGAGTGGAGTGGAATGCGGACTCTGGTCGATGGGCGCAGTGGCAAGCGGATGGTTCGGGAAAGTGCAACTTGCGGCTTATCAAGTTGTCAACACAATTTCACAACTTGGCTTTATGACCTATATGAGCATCGGTTGGGCAACTTCTATCCGAGTTGCCAATTTCACCGGGATGGGGAATGTGGAAGGAATCAGGAGAATCAGCAGGGCAGGGCTTCACATAGTACTTGTCATGGCAACATTCGCTTCGTTGATATTCTTTTCCTTTACAGAAGATCTGGTTCATCTATTCACTCCGGATACGGAAGTTGCTTTGGCTGCGGTTCCGCTGATCATTCCTTTGATTCTATATCAGTATTGCGACGCTGCTCAGCTCACTTATGTAAATGCGTTGCGTGGCACATCTGTCGTGAAGCCATTGCTTTGGATATCGACAGTGAGCTATCTTGTTGTTGGTATACCGGTGCTTCTTCTTTTTGGAGTAACGTTGGGATGGGAAACGGAAGGTGTGTATTATAGCTTTTCAGTTGCACTATTGACAGCCACGATACTTCTTGTCACTACGTTCAGACGCGTTTTGAAGGGGAAAGAATTGGAAATTGGGGATAAAAATGCAGCTGTTAAGACACTTTAATATTAAAAATTGTGAATTGTCAAAGAAAAATTATTACTTTGCAATCCAAAACCATATCATACGAAAGAAATGGGTAAAATCATAGCTATCGCCAACCAGAAAGGTGGAGTCGGAAAGACCACGACCGCCTTCAATCTGGGAGCCTGTCTGGCAAGCGACGGCAAGAAGGTGCTTCTTGTGGACGCCGACCCTCAGGCAAATGCCACTTCAGGTCTTGGAGTTAATCCTGATGAGACTGATGTTTCGATCTACGAGTGTCTTGTGGACGGGGCGGATGCCGCCACAGCGGTTGTGCCGACTTGTGTGGAAGGCTTGGAACTGATCAGTTCCAGAATAGATCTGGTCGGTGCTGAAGTGGAGCTCATGAATAGGCGTGAAAGGGAAAAATCTCTTTCGAAGGTGCTTGAGCCGTTGAAAGAGAATTATGACTACATTCTGATAGATTGTAGCCCTTCGCTTGGCATAATCACCGTCAATGCTCTTTCTGCGGCAGATTCGGTTATAATTCCCGTGCAGGCAGAGTATTTCGCACTCGAGGGAATCTCTCAACTGCTAAATACAATCAGGATAATAAAAAGCCGTCTTCGCCCGTCGTTGGAGATCGAAGGATTTTTATTGACTATGTATGACGCGCGTCTTCGTCTGGCAAATCAGATATTTGAAGAGTTGAAGGGGCATTTCGGAGATATGGTGTTTACGACTGTTATTCCGAGAAATATTAAATTGTCGGAATCTCCCAGCCATGGACTTCCTGTGATTCTGTATGATCCGGAGAGCAGGGGTGCGATAGCCTACGAACAATTGAGCAAGGAGTTGATAGCCCGCAACAGGAGAAAGAAAGCTTAACACTACATTATGGCATTGAAAAGAAATGCATTGGGCAGGGGTCTTGATTCCCTGATCTCAATGGGCGATATACAGACAGGCGGTTCTTCTGCCATCAACGAGATCGAGGTGGAATTGATATATCCCAATCCAGATCAGCCGAGACGCAGTTTTGACGAGGAAACCCTCGAGGAACTTGCTTCGTCAATCAGGGAATTGGGAGTGATTCAGCCACTTTCTTTAAGAGACGCAGGCGATGGAACGTATCAAATAATCGCAGGAGAACGTCGCTGGAGAGCGGCAAAACTTGCCGGATTGGCAAGTGTGCCTGCTTATGTGCGCACTGCTTCAGATTCTGAAGTGACAGAGATGGCTCTTATCGAGAATATCCAGCGTGAGGATCTCAATGCAATTGAGGTGGCACTCGCATTCCGTAAGCTTATCGACACATATAACCTGACCCAAGACCGTCTTTCGGAACGTCTTGGGAAAAAACGTGCCACTATCGCGAATCATCTTCGCCTGTTGAAACTGCCTGCCGAGATTCAACTCGGGCTTAGGGATCATAAGCTTGATATGGGTCATGCACGTGCCCTTTTGTCGGTCACTGATCCTAAACAACAGCTCAAGCTTTATAACCTTATTCTTAAGGAAGGTCTTTCTGTGCGTAGGGTTGAGGAGCTTGCAAGAGCCATGGACGACGATGTGCCGGAAGTGGCAAAAAAACGTGAGAATGACAATGACAACGGGAGATTTGACACTTTCGCCAAGGAAATCTCCACATATTTTCCCACACCCGTGAAATTTGCCCGTAAGGCTGACGGAAAGGGAACAATTACTTTAAAATTCACTTCAGACGAAGAGCTCCAGAAGATTGTGGATCTGTTCGGGAAGATGAAAAATTGATATGTCGATATTTAAATTGCAACATACAACCATTATTATCGCAAAATCCCTCACTTCGTTTTGCAGACGTGAGGGCGCGATATTATGTGTGATGTTCATACTGTCTGCCTGCTTGCAGGCGACACCCTTGAGTGCGACCGGGATTTCTGCACCGCAGAATCCCAAAAAAGATGTCCCTCCAGATTCTACGGTCGTGGTCAATGCTGAAGTGCTCATGAAAACTCCTCTCGATTATGCCGAGGAAGATGCCAACGACACGATACAGACTGTTGTGACAGCGGATGATTCACCTTACGGACTTGAAGGGAAAAAGGTATTTAATCCTTCTCCCACAAGGGCAGTGTGGATGTCTGCCCTGTTCCCGGGTTTAGGACAGGTCTACAACCGGCGATATTGGAAACTTCCGATAGTCGTGGGTGGATTTATGGGGCTTGGGTATGCCACAAGCTGGAATAATAACCAGCTGAATGAATACACACAGGCATATCGCGACCTTACTGATGACGATCCCTCTACCAAATCATATATGAATTTCTTCCCTCCTACCACTTCTGAGGATGATCTTGACAAGAATTGGCTTACCAACACGCTGCGCACTCGTCGTGATTTCTATAGAAGGAACCGCGACTTATGCATAATCTGCTGTGTGGGTATGTATCTGCTTTGTATGGTAGATGCTTATGTCGATGCTTCTCTCGCCCATTTTGACATTTCTCCCGATCTTTCGATAGATTGGAGCCCGGCGATGATGGTAAATCCTAACCGGAAGGTAAGTGTGGGTTTGAACTGGGCGCTTACTTTCTGATTGATAATGCGTATGCATAATCGATAGAGTATAAGGGCAATGAATAGCCTGATTTGAAAATTTAGGGAATTATTAAAACAGACAACGTCAACTTTAACAGATGAAAAGATATTTTCTCGTAGCGCTTCTCGCCGCCGCTTCACTGACAGGTTTTGCGAAGACCGATAAAAATTCGAATGTGTTGAATCTGAAAAGCAGTATAACAGATTCCGCTATTGTCTATCCGGAAAGTTTTGAGGCAGACACTCAGAAACTTCTTGAAGGCTGGTTTATCAAAAATTATACCGCCACAGATAATCGTTATGCCACGGAACCGGATGCAGAAGTGAGCGACGAAGAGATGATAAAACGATTGTCAGCTCTCCCTACAGTGATCGAGATGCCTTACAATCAAATTGTTAGAAGTTATATTGATCGCTACACAAAGAGAGGGAGGGCTCAGATAGCTGCCATTCTTGGTCTCAGCCTTTATTATATGCCTATTTTTGAACAGGCTTTAGAGGAGCAGGGACTTCCTCTTGAGTTGAAATATCTTCCCGTCATAGAGTCTGGACTTGATCCAAATGCCGTCTCCAAACATGGTGCCACGGGATTATGGCAAATGATGCTCGGGACAGCAAAAGGTCTCGGGCTTGAAGTCAATTCTTTAGTGGATGAGAGACGAGATCCCTATGTCGCTTCGGAGCGGGCAGCATCTTATCTTAAAGACCTTTATTCGGCTTATGGCGACTGGTCGCTTGCTATTGCAGCATATAATTGCGGACCCGGGAATGTCAATAAAGCGATCAGGAGAGCTGGCGGAGACGCTAAGGATCATGATTTCTGGTCTATCTATAATTATCTGTCGCCTGAGACGCGTGGTTACGTGCCTATGTTTATTGCTGCAAATTATGTAATGAAATATTATCCCGACCATAATATTTCCCCGGTCCTTCCGGTGAAACCTCTGGTGATGGATACCATCCAGATAGCTGAACGGGTGCATTTCAACCAGATTTCAAAAGTGCTTGACATCCCTGTTGAAGAACTCCGAATACTCAATCCTCAGTTTCGCGCGGACGTGATACCCGGAAGTGTTGAGTCTCCTTACACTCTTATTCTTCCATCTCAACAGATACATGCATATCTTATGAGTGAAGATGAGATTAGAAATTTCGAGCCTGATAAATATGGCAAGAGAGAGACGGTTGATCCTGGCGAGGTGCCTGCAGACGCAATGCTTGCCGTGGAAGACACGTCGATATGGCCGGAAGACCAAGGGGAATCTGATGTGGCGCTTGCCGCATCGCAAGGGAAACCATCCATCATAGTCCATAAGGTGACTGCTGGAGAAAGTCTCGCTTCGATAGCTGAAAAATACAATGTTACGCCCGAAGAGATAAAAAGGAGCAACAATCTTCGTAGAAATGCGGTAAGGGTAGGGCAACAGTTGAGAATCTCCACCACTACTCCGCAGGAAGTTATGGAAAGTACGGTGGCGGTAGTTACGGGAAAACCTGCCGCAAATAAATCAACTTCTAAAGCCTCTTCGAAAAAGGAGAAACAAAAGAAATCGGCAGCTCCAATCACCCATAAGATTAGAAAGGGAGAGAGCCTCTCTACCATCTCAAAGAAATATGGAGTTTCTATTGCCGCGATCAAGCAGGCAAACGGGATGAAGTCAGATGCTCTGCGTGCAGGAAAGACTTTGAAAATCCCCGCAAAAGGGACTACGTCGAAAAAATCAACATCCAAAAAGAAATCAAGAAGAAAACGCCGTTAAAAACGGTTTATGGCAGTAACAAAATTACGGGGCATCCATCAAATGAAAAAATGGATGCCCCGTGGTTTATTATATTGAGATAGATCATCAGTCGCAGCAGGAGCCGCATGAACCTCCTCCGCAACCATGAGATGCGTCGCCTTCTGATCCGCAGCAGCCGTCAGACCCACATCCTCCGCCACAACCGCCACAACCATGTGAGGGCTGAAGTTCGTCGGGAGTCGCATCTCTAACTTCTTCCACTTTTCCTTCATATCTGACAGTCATGCCGGCAAAAGGATGGTTGAAATCCATTTTGATCTTGTCGCCAATTTCAAGCACAGTACCTTCGATTCGGTATCCTTCAGCTGTCATCATGGGGAGAATGGCGCCTACTGATACTTCTTCAGCAAGTTTCCCGTCGCGCATGAAGATTTCCGGATCAAGGGAGAGTTCGTATTCAGGATTTCTATCGCCGAATGCGGCAGCCGGCGGGAGAGTGACTGAAAATTTATCATTTTTTGCAAGATCTTTCAAAACAGCGGCAAGACCCGGAACGATTTCATGGCTTACACCATACACCATTACATCGGGGGCTTTTGAAGACGCTTCAAAAAGTAGCTCTCCATCCGCGTCATTATAAAGTTTATAAGAGTAAGCCACGAATTTGCCCGGACCTACAACTTCACGTTTGTTATCTTCCATAGTTATCTTTATTATAGTTTGATTGCAATTTGTTGGTCTCTTAGTAAATGGAGAATAACGATAGATTCTCCGGTCTTATTCGGCAGGGACTTCATCGGCTGGCACATCGTCGGTGTTTTCCTCTTCCCGGATATCCTCCGGCACAACGAGGGCTTCCGGATGCTTGAGCTCATATTGATTCTGGAGCACTTCTACATTGAAATAAAACCCCTTTGCCACTTTGTCGCGCAGACGTTTGCTTGTTTCAGGGTCAGGACTGACAGTCAGATAATCATATCCGGGTTCAATAAATTCAGCATCTGTAGCTTCATATCCGAGAAGTTGGACCATGTCGTATTCGTGCATGGGATATATCACATACCATGCATTTTCTATATCTTCACCGGTCCCGGTGCTTTTAATGGCTCCGAGAAGATGTTCAAGCCGATATTCCCATATCTTTGCACTCATGTCTTTGCGTTTCTCCTTCAGCACATGCACAAGAAACGACATCTGGCGCAGGTCAAACGGGTTGTCACGCAACGACATTTCTGCATATTTGCGAATAGTATCGATCTCCTCTTTTGAATGGGTGGCTTTCATGCGCAGTTCATCGGTTATACCCGAGTATGGAGATGTGCGATATGGGTCGTAATCCTCCTGAAACATATAGCCGAGATAGAAATTCCGATACTCTTCATTGGTCATGGTTGTATCGTTGCGAGTGTATTTCTTCATTAATTTTGGGAAATAGAAAGGGCTCGCGGGGTCAAGCGTTTCCGCTTTTATTTTTTCGAGATCCGGTTTTTCTACTGTTATTTTCCTTTTATTGGCGGCAGCGGCTGTCGGCACGGCTGTCTGAGCGTAAACTGCAGGGAGCGAAAATGCTAAAGCAGAAAGGATAAGGGCGGGAAAACGCCTGAATATGCTATGTAATAATGTCATGAAATTTATTCTTGATAGGAAGAAGGTATATTGTTTAAACGTTTAACCATTGAAAAATATTGAAACATGAAGTCAAAACTCATATCGTCAAGACATGGGAGATGATGCTCCCGAAGATTCCTGAGAGCCCTCAGGAATCTTATCATCAGGATCTTTTCTTTCGGATTTCTTAATTTCTTCAGCGGTTGCAGTGTTTTTTTTCATTTCAGGATATGCCACACGAGAATGGTAGATAGTGGATAGACGAGACTTGAAGGAACGCTTCACGGTTTCCACATCCCTGAAAGAAATAGGCGCCTCTTTAAGGAGCCCGTCTTGGACCTGGCTGTCTATGATCTTGTCAACAAGAGTGTCGATAGACTGCGGAGTGTAGTCTTTGAGGCTTCGTGAGGCTGCTTCCACGGCGTCTGCCATCATTAATATCGCTGTCTCTTTTGTCTGAGGATTCGGACCGGGATATTGGAATTTTGCCTTGTCGATAACTTTGTCGGGATTTTCGTTTACGGCTGTATTGTAGAAATACTTGGTGACTCCTTTACCATGATGCTCTGCAATGAAGTCTTTGATCACTCCCGGAAGTTTTTCCTTGGAAGCCATCGCAATACCGTCGGTGACATGAGAGATTATCTTGTGGGCGCTTGTCTCAGGATCGAGACCTGCATGAGGATTGACACCATGTTGGTTTTCCGTGAAAAAGATAGGACTGTTCATCTTTCCTATGTCATGGTATAGCGCACCGGTACGTACCATTGTCGAGTTTGCCCCAATGGCACGCGCCGCTTCCGACGCGAGGGTCGACACCTGAATGGAATGTTGGAATGTCCCGGGTGCCACTTCAGCGAGTTTCTGCAGGAGCTTGCTGTTGATATCGCTCAATTCTACAAGAGTCACTGTCGATGTGAATCCGAATACTTTCTCAATTATGAGAATAAGGATATATGCAAAAGAAAGTATCACTGAATTGATTGCGAACGTTCCGATGGTCCGGAATGAGAATTGCGAAAGATTTCCTTCAGTGATAAGGCAGATCGTGAAGTATGTCACACAGTATGCCACGAAAGAATATACGGCTGTGCGCAGAAGTTGTGACCGCCGGCTTAACTGACGGATGCTGAATGTAGCCACGAGCCCTACACTCATTTCCATGAAAATGAACTGGAACTGATATGTCGCGACGAGTGCCGATATCAGCACAGTTGTCAGAAGAGAGAATATGGCGGTTCTTGAATCAAAGAAGACAAGGATAATCACCGGAACAGCCGCAAACGGTATGAGGTAGATTCCGTTTGTGAAATATTCACACATTATGATTGCAAACACTGTGAAGAGTGTTGTGAACGACATTAGGAATGTCATTTTCCTTATGTCGGCAAAGAATCTCGAGCGGTAGAGGCTTAGGAATATATATAGGATTATTATTATGGAAATGATATAAATGCCTTCCCCTATAATAAAGTATGTGTGGCTTGTTTCCGATTGTCGGGAAGCCATCATGTCTTGATAGGTGTTGAGATTTGTGTAGATCTGAGGATTGATTATCTCGCCGCGGTCTACGATTCTCTGCCCTTTTTTTATGACTCCCATTGCGCCGGTGACATTCAGATATTCCTGTCGCCTGTATTTATAGTCAGTGACTGTGTCCACTATGATATTTGGACTCAGACATATGTTTAAAGCCTTGACAATCTCAGGACTGAGGGGCTTCTCGATATCGAAATCATGATGGTAGATGGAGTCGATTTTTCCATAAGCTTTTGCCGGAGACAACATTTTAGAAGCGTCCATGCGTATGACAGCCTTAGAATCGTTGTTGTTGGTGTCTACAAGCCGTAATGACTTTTCCCCTTTCACTACTGTATTTTCATAAATTCTGGAATCGAGTATGCCGTCATCATATACTTTATTCATAAGCTTTATGAGATGTGCAGCCTCATTTGCTGTCGCATGGTGGGAAATAAGCTGTGCAAACTTATCGATATTAGCCTTTTCCACAGTGTTGTCACGCTTAACAAACGGGATGAAGACTTTGTCAATGCTGTCTCGCATCTGTCTTGCCGATACGGAGTCTCTAAGGATAGGCATATCGAAGTCAGCAGTCAGCAGAGGATATTTCCAAGGCTGGTTGAGCTCATATGAGAAGCTTTGATGGTCAGCACGGGGAAGAATAAGAACGATCACCGCCACAGAAATTATGGCGAGACCGAAACGTATGAGGTTGAGGCGTGAGAATATTTTATTCCACATGGTTATCGATAATTATCATTGTTATGATATACGGTGGGCAAATTTAATGCCTTTGATGTTCTTAAGAGCCTCGCAGATGGCATCAACTGTCTCTACCGTGTCGATCTGTACGGTGAGGTCGCAATGGAAGACTTCCTGTTTTGCCGCAATGTTGAGTCCGCGTATGTTTATGTTCATCCGGGTGGATATTGTGGCTGTGATTTCTTCAAGTATCCCGTGTCTGTCTATTCCGTCGATGCTGATAGTGGCGAGGAAACGCTTTGCAACACCGCCCCAGCTCGTTGCCACAAGGCGAGACCCATATGCGCTTTTTAAACGTAATGCCACGGGACAGTCCACTTTATGAAGCACCACATTCTCATCATCATCTACAAATCCGAAAACGTCGTCACCGGGCACAGGGGCACAGCAGGAATCAAGACGATAATTCGGTGTGGAATCGTCAGGATGTAATATATATACCTCCTTACGGTTGATGGGCTCTTTCTTTTCTCCATCCGAATTATTCTTTGACGAGAAGGGATTTCGCAGAATCTTTTTCATCAAAGATTTTCTGCTTGTGCTGAGATCTTTAATCTCTTTTGAAGATAGACTGATATCGTCGTTGGCAAGCATTAGATATAATTCGTCGCGATTGCGAAGATGATGGCTTGCCAGAAGCTTCGTCATCAACTGGTTTGTAGCCACGATTCCTTCTTTCTCCAAAAGATCGTTGAAAATATGTCTTCCAAGTTCCATCAGTACTTTACGGTCTTTGCGAAGGAAAGACCGTATCCTGCTCTGAGCTTTAGCCGAATGACAGAATTCCACCCATTCCTCCTGAGGTGTCTGCGATTCAGAAGTTATTATTTCCACTTGGTCTCCGCTGTCGAGTTTGTGAGACAACGGCACAAGGCGATGATTGATTTTTCCTGCAATACAATGAATGCCGAGTTCCGAGTGGATAGAGAAAGCGAGGTCGAGCACGGTAGAGCCTGACGGGAGGGTTATGAGGTCGCCTTTTGGAGTGAAGACATATATTTCGGAAGAGAAGAGGTTTAGTTTTATTGTGTCGAGAAAATCAATGGCATTTGGTTCTGGATTTGCCAGAATGTCTTTGATTGTGTTCATCCAGGTGTCGAGTTCGCTTTCGTCTTCGTGCACACCGGTCTTGTATTTCCAATGTGCCGCATATCCAAGTTCGGCGATCTCATCCATTTTTCTTGATCTAATCTGCACTTCGATCCATTTCCCTTCGGGTCCCATGGCGGTGAGATGCAGGGCGCGGTATCCGTTTGCTTTCGGTATGCTTGTCCAGTCGCGTAGGCGGTCGGGATGCACACGATGACCTTCTGTGAAGAATGTGTAGATTTGCCAGCATCGTATTTTTTCCTGTGAGTCGTCATCGTTTTCGAAAATAACTCTTACGGCATAGACATCATATATCTCTTCGAAAGGAATCTTCTTGGTTTGCATCTTGTTGAAGATGGAGTATGCGCTTTTCACGCGGGCTTTTATTTCATATTTAAACCCTGCGTCGTCGAGCATTTTTCTCACGGGACTTACAAATTCCTCCACAATTCTCTCCCTGTGGTCGGCAGTTTCGTTGAGTTTCTCCATGATCTCCGCATATTGAGTGGGATGCTCATAGCGGAACGCAAGATCCTCAAGTTCCTGTTTGATCTTGAAAAGTCCGAGACGGTGTGCAAGCGGGGCATAAATATAAAGGGTTTCGCCGGCGATCTTGTATTGCTTTTCAGGACGCATTGATCCGAGAGTGCGCATATTATGCAGACGGTCAGCCATTTTTATGAGAACAACCCTAATGTCGGTAGACATTGAGAGCAACAGCTTACGGAAATTTTCAGCTTGTATGGATGCTTTGTCACCGAAGATGCCGCCTGATATTTTGGTAAGACCCTCGACGATGTCTGCGATTTTGGAGCCGAAACTTGCTTCGATGTCATCGCGGGTGAACTCGGTGTCTTCCACCACGTCGTGAAGGAATGCCGCGCATATCGAAGTTGATCCGAGCCCGAGTTCGGATATGACAATCTTTGCCACGGCGATAGGGTGGAGAATGTATGGCTCTCCACTTCTGCGCCTGACGCCTTTATGAGCCTCTTTGGCAAAACGAAAGGCGCGTTCTATGATTTCGACTTTTTTCCGGTGGTTGCTTGCGAGATAGGCGTTGAGCACTTCCTGATAGGCTTCTTCCACCATTCGGTCTTCATCTTGCGGGTTTTGAGGGAGATAAGGAGTCATTTCTGAAAAGTCAAAATAAAACGTTAAGAAAAACAGCTCTAATGGCGTCTTTATATCCATAACGAAGCTGATTCTCTTACAAAATTAATGAAAAATAAGGATAAAAACAAAAAAACCGCCCACCTCACGGTGTTCGGTTTTTCCCTGCCTCAGATTCCGTCGGGCATCATGCCTTATAGTAGAGAAGTGCACGTATGACTGACGGCTTCCGTATCTTCGGCAGATGATAGAAATTACTAATGTATATAACCCAAAATTTAGACAATTATGTTTTTCTTTAGTAAAGGCATAGATTAAGGCCCTAAAACATATCTAAGTCATGAAAAAAAGTTTTCTGTTATAGCCGATACAGGATCATCGGTGTGGTTAAAGACGCCGATGCTGAAATCGGTTGTTTTGTTGTCGGAATGGTTTGATATTCCCTGGGGGTCTGAAAAGAAGTTGTAATACATAGGTAATACAGGATTAATAGGGGTTAGAAAATTGGATTAATGATTATTGATAATTCCGGCTTCATTTGAAGCCGGAAGGTTTTGCCTCGTGAGGCTATCGGTTTGGATTAATAGTCAGGGAAAATCTATTCCCTTTGATTCGATATAGAAACGTTATTGTTGCTCTAAATATTAGTGTATAAAAGTTAAAGAATACTATTTTGTGCAATTATTGGGCATATTGTATAAATATCGCAGTAATATATTGGCGACCAATATATTACTGCGATATGCCGAGTAAGTGCGTGGATATACACGCGATATGTTTTTAAACCAAATGTGGGAAGTTTGCCATTGTTATGGCTGCGCAAGCAGCTTCGGCGCCTTTGTTTCCAAGAATGCCACCTGCCCTGTCGAGTGCCTGTTGTTGGTTGTCTACAGTAAGCACTCCGAAAATCACCGGAGACCCACCTTTGGCGTTAAGTTCCGCTACGCCTTGGGCTGCAATCTGACAGACATAATCGAAATGAGGAGTGTCTCCACGTATCACGCATCCTATTACTATAACCGCTTCAACCTGTTTCCCGTCGATTAGTTCACCGTTTTTTGTGAATTTGGAGACAGGTCCTTTTTTCATTGCCACTGCCGCGGCATTAACGAGTTCGACAGTTCCCGGCACAGCCAGACTTACAATATTTTCCTTTGCAACTCCCGCTTTTTTTAACACCTCTATGGCTCCGTCGCGCAAGGCATACGTGATCAGCGGATTCCAATCAGCAGTGATTACATAGAATTTACCTGTCACTTGCGGGAGTAGGGTGGGAATCTGGAGCTCAGCTCCATTGGTGTTGAGTATGGTAGACATGTTTCTATCGTTTATACCTTTTAATCCAATTGTGTGTTGTCTGCCTGAGCGGTCCCATCTTGTTTTCCCTTGGCATCCGGCTTTTCATTTTTCTTGAATTTGGCTTTTGCTGACAGTGTGAGCTGACGGATGAAATTTTTCCATTTTGACTCATTGTCTGCCTCTGCATTGATCAACCCTTGCAATGCAAGGATATCTTGTTCAAGCTCTATCGTCTCAAGGGATATTGCGTGAGGAAGAATGGCATTGAGAAGTCGTTGTGCGCGTGGACGCATTGAACGGATACGCATCATAATTTCCGCCATCTCTATTGTCATCTTGACTTCTTTTCGGGTGACTCTCCCTGTGCGTTTCTTTGAGAATTTTATAGCCTCGGCATAAAACTTAAGGGCCGCTTTAAGGTCGCCGGTTGAAGCGAGCAACTGTCCGACGTTTCTGAGAGAATCAACAAGTTTATCGGTCGCCGCCACGACTCCGGAGTTGACTTTGTCGTAGAGGGCGCCGGCGTTGATCTGCTGTTTCACAAGAAGGTCAAGAGCCTTTTTGCGCGAACGGAGAATACGTGTGGAGAGTTCCATGGCAAGAATATGGAATCTCCCGAAACGTGTCTCATCAAGTTTTACAAGATTATCAAGTATCTTGAAAAGGGTGTCAAGCTCCTTTTCGCTTTGTTTATAGTCTTTAAGTGTGAAATGGATTTCAGCGAGATCGAAGATGACAGCCACGAGGAGAGCACGAAACTCAATGTTGCCGAAGTCGGGAAACTCACGCATTGCGCGGAGCCCTTCCACAGTGCGTTGCATTGCATCCATTGCACGCTCTCCCTCCATAAGATTGCCTACGTCTTTGCGACATTGCATCACTTCTTCCAGAACCTTAATTTCCGGGGAGTTTTTTTTGAAACTGTCAAGCTTCAGCGGGATTTCTATTTGTGTCATAATATATGGGAATTATTTATTCTTGATTAAATCGCGTTTCTCAAAATCGCAGAGTTGCCTTTTCCATATTTCCGGCATTTCGCAGGCGGTCTGCGTTTTGGGGTCGAAACTTACCATTATTGTCTCACAGATAGATTTTGGTTCGAGAGTGTTTGTTTCCCTGATCATCTGTATTAGTTTGAAACTTTTTTCGGATATTGATACGCATGTGGTCAGCACTTCTATATCTTCTCCGAAAAAGACAGGCGCGAGATATGCACAATTTACGTTTGCCACAACAATGTCCACATGTTTCCAGTCTATCTGTTTTCCCTGCACAACCGTGAAGTAGTCGGCTTTAGCTGTGTCGTAGAGAGAAAAATAGACAGTGTTGTTCATGTGTCCGAGCACGTCGACATCGTTGAAACGCAACTGCATCGGAGTGGAGTGGTGGAATATATCAGGATTTGGTATAAGATCTGGATTCATGAGATGAAACGTATTTCAGTTATGGTTTCTTTACCGATCATATCATTGATAGACCGGCGGATTAATGACCTGTTCATTAGTAGCTCATTGCGGAGAGAAGCGTTGGGTATCCCCACGGTCATGACTCCATCTCTGACATAGGGACGGCGACATTCTTTTGCATTTGCTTCTCCTATGACCATGTGCCAGAATTCCACAGCCTTGCATTCATCGAGACGGTCTTGCATGCAATTGTCTTGAAAAGCGAGACGCAGGATATCTCCAATGCTTTGGGATTCGCTTCTTTCCATTACGATCAGATATTTAAGGGGGTGAAGACACCGTTTTCCACATTCAGCATTGAACATGGACCTTCCATCCCGGCAAGGATGTCGTCGAGATGCTTACGGTTGGTGTCGGTTATAAATATTTGTCCGAAAGTCTGGTTGGCTGTCACTTCATGCATTATGTTTTCCACTCTTGATGCATCGAGCTTATCAAAAATATCGTCAAGTAAAAGAAGGGGAGTTGTTCCGCTTGCTTCCTTTAGATAGTCGAAAATTGCAAGACGCAATGCCACAGTGAAAGACTTCACCTGTCCCTGGCTTCCGAGCCGTCTGAGACTGTATCCGTCGAGCTTCGCGTCGATATCGTCTCTGTGGGTGCCTGCGGATGTATATCCCAGGATGGTGTCTTTGGGACGTCGTTCTGCAAGAAGTTCCTTCATGGAGGTGCCTGTGAGCTGGCTGGAATAAGCTATCTCTACTTTCTCACGCTCTCCCGCAAGTCGCGAATAGCAATCCTCAACTTTGGGAGCGATTGTTTTCACCCACTCGCGACGGGTGGAATGAATGAGAGCTGCCGCGTCTTCGAGTCCGGTCTCTACGGATTCATAGAGCAGGGAATCGCGCACACCTGCCCTAAGCATTCTGTTACGGCTTTCGAGAGCGCGGTTATATCTTATCAGCTGGGCGAGATATTCAGGATGAGCCTGCGATATCACCATATCCATCAGTTTCCTTCTGTCTTCACCCGGTCCGTTCACGAGTTGAGAATCTCCCGGGGTTACAGTCACAATGGGGTATCTTCCGATATGTTCGGAGAATCGTTTGTATTCTTTGCCGTTGCGTTTAAGGTTTTTCCCTTTGCCGCGTGTAATGCCGCATGCAATGATATCGCTGGTTCCGGAGTCGGCAAGATATTCCCCTTTCACGATAAGCATGTCTTCTCCATGGCGAATCAAGGCATTGTCCGGAAGCGCGGTCATCGGTCTTGCCATGCTCAGGAAATGAATAGCCTCAAGGAGGTTGCTCTTTCCCATTCCGTTCATGCCCAACAGGCAATTCACGCCCGGGGAAAATTCGAGCGTGGTGGATGCTATGTTCTTAAAATTGAGAATATCGATACTTTTTAAAATCACTTCCCGCGGTTTTAAGGCATTTTTAATTGTCGTCTTTAACTCCGAATGCGAGGTCGCCGGCATCGCCGAGTCCGGGGATTATATAGCTGTGGGAATCAATTTCAGGATCGATTGCGCCTGCCCATAGTGTGGTTATCCCTCCGGGAAATTTTTCACAGATATATTCCACAGCCTTTCGGGATGCTATGATGGTGGCTATGTGAATTCTTGCGGGCGTCCCTTTTTTTAGAAGCGCCTGGTATCCAAGCTCCATTGAACTTCCGGTTGCGAGCATCGGGTCGATAAGGATAAGGGTCTTGCCGTCGATTCGTGGCGCCGCCATATATTCCACGAGCACATCGAATTTCTCGCTGCTTTCCTTGTATCGGCGATAAGCGCTGACAAAAGCGTTTTCAGCATGGTCGAAAAAGTTCAGGAATCCGTGGTGGAACGGTAGCCCGGCACGCAGGATTGTGCCAAGCACAATCTGATTGACCGGTTCGTGGCACATGGTGAACCCGAGTGGAGTCTGGACTTTTTCTTGAGTGTAGTCAAGGCGTTTTGAGATTTCATAAGCCATGATCTCACCGATACGGTCGAGATTAAGACGGAATCGCATCGGGTCGTTTTGAATATTGACGTCGCGCAACTCTCTCATGTATTGGCTCACAATACTTGGAGTCGTGGCAAAGTTAACAATTTCGATATCGTTCATAGCGGAATGGTGTGGAAGCGGCGTCATGAACCATTATAAATGACTCGAGAATACCGCAAAGGTTTATATTTGCAAATATAACCATTATTTGCGGTGTTTTGTCGCATGAGATATAAAATTTTTATCACCAAACAGGTTTTGAGGTTAATTTTTTATCTCTTGAAGACTATTGATCGCTTCTTGACGGTCTGCTTCGAGCTGTTTGCGTAGCGCTTCGATAGAGTTGAACTTCACTTCATCTCTGAGACGGTTATAGAATGTGAGCCGGATGTTTTTACCGTAAAGGTCGCCTTTCCAGTTTATGAGGTGGGCTTCCACCGTCTGGTTGTCTCCGCGCATGATTGTGGGTCGCACCCCGATATTGACCATGGCATCCACTTTCTTGCCGTCGGGCAAAATAGCTTTGGCAGCATAAACTCCGTTTGACGGGACTACAATTCCGGGGGAGGGCATAAGATTGGCTGTGGGGAATCCGATTGTCCTGCCGAGTTTATTGCCGTCTACAACTATTCCGGGTAGTGAAAAATGTCTGCCGAGCATTTTTGCAGCATCTTCCACATTGCCTTCGCCGATAGCCTTGCGTATTGCAGAACTGCTTATCCCCGCCACGAATGGAGCTTCTATCACTTCCATTCCGATTTTTTCTCCGAGCCGGCGATAGTCTGAAATTGAATAGGAGAGCCCGTCGCATCCGAATGTGGTGTCATAGCCCACCACAAGCATCTCGACGCCATGCTCATCTCTAAGGAATTTCATCCAGTCAGCGGCTGTGGTTGAACGAAGCTTCTCATCGAAAGGAATAACAATCGGAAGCACTCCTGACTTGCGTATAAGTTCCTCCTTTTTTTCAAGGGTGATTATGGCTTTGGGAGCTCTGTGCGGTGCTATCAGGGCAAGAGGGTGACGATCGAATGTCACGGCGATAGGTTCCAGATTTCGTATCTCCGATTCTTTTGTCAGAGTCGACAACACAATTGCATGACCGAGATGCACTCCGTCGAATGTGCCTATTACGGCTCCTTTTCTTGTCATTTTAAGAGTCTGTTGCAGATGTTTAAGAAAGAATCGTCGCCGTCTTTCTTCACTTGTACGGCATTCAGCCCGATTGTGCGAGCTGACTTGCAATTTGCCTCCGAATCGTCGAGAAGCACTGTCTCGCGCGGGGTAAGATGGTAACGTTCTACAAGGTTGCGGAAAATTTGTGGATCCGGCTTGCATGTCAGTTCCTGAAATGAAACCACTATCCCGTCGAAATAATCGTTGACGGTTACACCTTCCTGACGGAATTTCTCCTCGATCCAGTGGTTATACATGATAGGGTTTGTATTGGAGAGCACAAACAGCTTGTATCCTTTCTCGCGGAGCTGTCTGATTGTCTGGAGTCTTACCACCGGGAGGTCTACAAGGAATTTCTCAAAAGCGTCGCGGATGTCGGTGGTGGTGGTGCCGGGATGACACTGCGGGAGGAGAGTGTCGAAAAGCTCGGAAGAGGTGATTTCTCCGGTTTCCAGTTTCAGGAAAGGTCCTTTTTGCTCATATTCTCCAAGCAGCTTTGCGGCATCTTTGATCCCTAATTCGGTCAAACCTGAGATGGCACTGTTTCTGTCGAGGTCTATGACGACCCCTCCAAGATCAAATATTATGTTTTTGATATTATCCATTTTTCCGATTGTGTGTTGTAATAATAAATCAAGTGAAGATTTGTAATTGCAAAATTACAGATTTTTTTTGTCACTTCCCGACAAAACGTTACCTTTGTGGTTAAGAAACCGTTTAAAATTTATTTTGTCTTGTCATTGAGATCTTCGCCGGCATCTTTATGATATTTATTCAGTCATTATGGAACCCCATAACTCCATCATAAATATCAAAAATCTGCTCGACAAATCTTATCAATTCCTTCGACAAATAAATTTAAACATTTTCTAAGAAATCCAAAATTGCACTATATGTCGTTGCGATAGACATATGGAAAGCGGACAAAGACTAAATAAACTCTTTTTCAGAAATTAAAATAAAAAAGTTATGAGTGAACAGAGAGCCATCGGCATCCTTACATCCGGAGGCGATGCCCCGGGAATGAACGCAGCTATCAGGGCGGTGACCCGCGCGGCTATTTTCGCCGGTTTCAAGGTATACGGCATTATGCGTGGTTATAAGGGACTTATCACTGATGAAATTGTTGAGTTTTCCACCCAGAATGTGTCGAACATCATTCAGCGCGGCGGTACAATACTGAAAACGGCACGTTGCAAGGAGTTCCAGACTCCGGAAGGTCGTCAGTGCGCTTACGATGTGCTCAAGCGTCATGGCATCGATGCCCTTGTGGTGATCGGAGGTGACGGTTCTCTTACCGGTGCAAGAATTTTTGCCAATGAATTCCAGTTCCAGATTGTAGGTCTTCCAGGCACAATCGACAATGACCTTTACGGCACTGACTCCACAATCGGTTATGACACTGCACTCAACACAATTATGGATTGCGTGGACAAGATTCGCGACACCGCAACGTCCCACGAGCGTCTTTTCTTTATTGAGGTGATGGGTCGCGATGCCGGCTTCCTCGCCCTCAACGGTGCTATAGCGTCGGGTGCGGAGGCAGCTATCATTCCTGAGGTTGCCACCCAGGAGGATCAGCTCGATGAATTGATCGCCAACGGCTTCCGTAAGTCAAAGAACTCTTCGATAGTGCTTGTCGCTGAATCTCCTTCTACAGGAGGAGCGATGGCTCTTGCCGAGAGGGTGAAGAAGGAATATCCTGATTATGATGTGCGTGTGACCATTCTCGGTCACCTCCAGCGTGGCGGTTCGCCTACGGCTTACGACCGTATCCTTGCATCAAGAATGGGCGCTGCAGCGGTCGATGCGCTTCTTGACGACCAGCGCAACGTGATGATCGGTATCAAGAATGATGAGATTGTCTATGTTCCTTTCACGAAGGCTATCAAGAATGATAAGCCAATCAATCGTGAGCTTATGTCAACGCTCCGTCGCCTTTCAATATAATTTAAGTTTCGCAAGCTCACTTAAGGGTTGAGGGTTATGGCGTTGAAAGGTTAAGAGGTTAATAACCAATCTGAATATGGATTTGATTAGAGCGTAAATGTTTTTAGGAAGATTGAAATTTCTAAAAATATTTGCAAGGTTTGGAAATTATTAGTAACTTTGCAGCGCAAATCAGCGGAACGGCTTCCGCTCCGCTGAGAAGCCCGGGTGGATACCAGAGTGGCCAAATGGGGCAGACTGTAAATCTGCTGGTTTATACCTTCGGTGGTTCGAATCCATCTCCACCCACTTACGACATCAATTCAATTATTGCACATAACGACTTATAGAGGCGTATCCGTGAGGACGCGCCTCTTTAATTTATAGGCTACCCTTCCCAATTAGGGCAGTTACAATTGTTTATTAGAATATGTGCTTGAGTATAGTTTCCCCGTTGGAATAATGGTAAGGGAGCAGCGATACCGCCGCAATCAGCATCGAATGTGGAGTTGCCCCACAGTAAGTATCCCCGAATATCAATGGAAAGGGATAAAATCCGTGCGCCCGGAAAGACGCACGGATTTTATGGGAATTGTC
>CAJTZQ010000064.1 GCA_910583795.1 uncultured Muribaculaceae bacterium | reverse complement strand
TAGGTAATCGCCGCCTTAGAGGTCCGATCGACAGCAATGTCGGTCGGATCTTTTTTTGTACATACAGGCATGACATCCCGGGCTCCACCTCTTCGGTTTCCCGGTTTTGGCCGAACAGAGAAGTCAAGCCTTGTCACGCCGATGACCGTGTTGATATTGGGCGAAAGCGGGAGAGTAGGTAATCGCCGCCTTATGGACGCCGACCGAAATGGTCGGCGTTTCTGTTTTACAGCGTATCAGGTCCGGTTGACAGCAATGTCGGTCGGATCTTTTTACAATATGCAATAAGAAAATGTGTGTAGGCAATAAAAAAGAGGCAAATACTGAATTCAGTATTTGCCTCTTTTTATTGCCATATATTCATCAGGAGAATTTTCTTCGGTAGGCTGTGGGAGAGTATTCAGTGTGATGTTTGAAATATTTACCGAAGAAAGATTGATTCGGGAAGTTTAAGGCAACCGCTATCTCCTGTATTGTCATGTCTGTTGTCTTCAAAAGAACTTTCGCTTCCATGATGACATAATTCTCAATCCAGTCTCCCGCTGTCCGTCCGGAAAGTTCTTTTACTACAGATGATAAATGTTTTGGAGTGATAAACAGTTTGTGTGCATAATATGCCACCTGGCGTTGTGTCCTGAAATCTTCACTGACAGCTAATATGAATTTAGCCATAATCTCTTCTTTTCGCGACTTGGTGCCCTCCACATGTTGTGAATTCTTTTGATTGATATCCATCATCTCATAAAGAGCAGCCTGGAGCATGCAATGGACTTTCTGCTTAAGGAAATGTGTCCTTGGTCCCCTGAGTTTCGATCTTATGAAAGACAGGAAGGTCTTTATCCCTTCAGACTCTTCATCTGTGAGATTGGTTACAGGTTCCGTTCTATGGTGGATAAGCAGAGGGAGGATATCTGTGAGCTTTGGTAAAACGTCTTGAACAAGATGTTTTGAGCATGCCATCACTGAGCCTTTGAAATCATCGGAATATTGCGAAAGGTAGATATAATTTTTCGGTTGGATCACCATAAGCGAATTTTTTTTAAGGTCATATTCGCGTAGGTCGATACCAATTTTTCCGGATCCTTCCGTACACAACGCTATCATAAGAGAGTCTATTCTCAAAGGATAAACATCTTTGATCTGGTGGCCTACGACAAGATCGAATACAATGATATCCTCATTCAGGTTGTCTGCATTTACATTGCGTATAATCTCCTGAATTGTGATGACTTCAGAATTGGTAGAAGAAATTTGGTTATGCATAAAAACGTGATTTTGTCAGAATCTTGATGATAAATTACGTTTCAACGCTCTTCCTAAAAAACTGACATGATTAGAAAGAGTGGGGAGCAGCCCGTAGTGCTGCTTCATTATTTTAAATCTCTCAAGAAGAGACTTGGCTTTGTTTTTGTCTGTCAGACCGTCGTTCAAGTAATCTATTGCGATTATCCTGAGATTGATACATCTTCCCGGTTTAGATTTTTGCAGACATTTCACGGTCCAGTCATAGTCGGCGGAAAAACGATATGACGTGTCGTAGCGCGGTGCGATATCTTTACGCACCATGAAAGCCTGATGGCATACAAGCATGCCGGATGCGAAAGACTGAAACGTTAATACATCAGGGGCAGAAAGATGGCGTGGAGCAATCATCTCCCTTTGCTCGTTGACAATTATTGTGTCGGCGTAAATTATGTCGGGATTTTTGCGTGCAGCCGTTTCGTAGCGTGCCAATACGTCTGGGGAATGGAATGCATCGCCGGCATTAAGAAACAGCACGTATTTCCCTTTTGCCATACGAAGCCCTTTGTTCATGGCATCGTAAAGTCCTCGGTCGGGTTCACTGAGAATTCTTAGGGACTCCACTCCTTCGCGACGGGCTATTTCAATAGTATTGTCGCGCGATGCGCCATCAATGATGATATGCTCGAAATCACTACATTTTTGTTCCGCGATAGACTTCATTGTAGGAGGAAGCTGTTGGGAAGCGTTGAATGTGATTGTGATAATAGATATAAGGGGTTGCTTCAACATGACGTCAGGCAGCCGTCGTTTGGAGGCTGTATGCAAAATTAATCAAATTTACCGATAAAATAAGGATGAAATGCAAATATTGGCGTAAAAATAGGTTAAAAATGGAAAAAAAGCGTTTGCAAAGCAATTCCCAATGGGTTGCCGTTATTTGGAATCAATTCAAATTACGCGGATTAAATGTTATTTTTTTGCGGGATTCATAAGGAAATTCTAAATTTGCACAAGAATAACTCTAATAACTAACAACAAAATTAAATCATTTAATTATGGCTTACGTAATTGGCGACAACTGCATCGCATGCGGAACTTGTATGTCTGTATGTCCTGTAGACGCAATCTCTGAGGGAGATATCTACAAAATTGATCCTGACACTTGCATCAGCTGTGGCAGCTGTGCTCAGGTTTGCCCCAACGACGCTATCAGCGAGGGTTAATCTCCCTGTCAAGGCAAGAAAACAAGACCGTCTTAGTTATCTAAGGCGGTCTGATTTTTTATTAGCCAATGTGATAAAATTAGAACGCTTTTTATTAATTTTGTATTTTCCAGCGGCGAATGGAAACTTTTGATGCCATGTCGCGGTTAGACATAGAGGGGAATGCCTTGTCATTCTCTTAAAAATCCACTAAACTATGGATAGAATTAAAGTCAAGATAATCAACAAGAGCCATCACCCGCTTCCCGCTTACAGCACATTCGAGGCAGCAGGTATGGACGTCAGGGCTTTTCTCCCTGAGGGTGCCGTAACTCTTAAACCCGGACAGCGTGCGCTCATACCCACGGGCCTATATATTCAGTTGCCACAAGGATATGAATGCCAGATCAGACCGAGGTCAGGGCTCGCTTTGAATTACGGATTGTCGATTGCCAACACTCCCGGAACTGTCGATGCAGACTATAGGGGAGAGATAGGGATAATACTTATTAATCTCGGGCAAGACGATTATGTTGTCAACGACGGCGAGAGGATTTGCCAGATGGTCATAAAGCAATATTCTCACGTCGAATGGGACGAAGTCAAGGAACTTGACCACACCAAACGTGAGGGGGGTGCCTTCGGGCATACCGGCACGGTCTGAATCAACTTACAACTAAAATAAAAACAAATTCAATTGAAAAAGAATCCTGTCATAATATTATTGCTCCTCGGAGTCGTGGCAATGGTCACTGCCGGTGCATTTGCGGGTAATGATGAGTTGCGCAAGAAAGCCCGTTATTATTATCTTGAGGGGGCGCGCCGTCAGGCTGAAGGCAATAATATCGCCGCATACGAATATTTCAAGAAGGCTTATTCCTTAGATCCTTCATATGATGAAGCGGCAAGTGCATACGGCATGACCAGACTTATGGTCAAGACCGACACGTTGCAGAGCGAAACGGAATTGTTGCGCTCGCTTGAATATATGCGTCAGTTTGTTGACAAATATCCGGGGGATAAGAACGAGTCTCTTTCTTATGCATATGTGGCAGGACGTCTTGACACGATATCGGAGGCAATTAGGATTTATGAACGTCTTGATTCCATTTATCCCACCGCCGACATGACACTCTTGCAGCTCGCAGAAGCATATATGGCGGATCATCAGGGAAAGAAGGCTATTAATGCTCTTGACAGATATGAGAATGCACAAGGAAAATCTCCTCAGGTGTCACTCAAGAAGATGAGTTATATGCTTTCTCTCGGAGATACGACGGGAGCGGTTGACGAGGCGACTGCCCTGATAGAATATAATCCGAACGAGCCGACGTTCAGGATTCTTAAAGGCAATCTTTACGAAGTGATCGGTAATAACGATTCCACCCTTGCCTATTTCCATCAGGCTGAGGAAATGAATCCCGGAAACGGCACTGTGAAAATGGCGCTCGCCAATTATTATAAAAATATCGGGGACAGTGTGGAATTTGATAATAAGATGTATGAGGCGCTTCTTTCTGAAGATTTTATGCTTGAAGAGAAGGTCTCGTTTCTGGAGGAGTATCTTCAGTCTTTGCTCAACGACAAAAGCGACACAGGGCGTGGCGACCATCTGTTTTCAGTTTTGATGGAGCAATATCCCCACGAGCCGGTTGTGCTTGATCTCGCCGCACGCTATAGCGGGGCAAAAGGCGATTACAAAGATGCCGAGGAGCAGATCGGCTATGCCATCGACCTTGATCCTAACAATGTGTCATATTGGGGTCAGCTCATGCAGTATCAGCTTGCTGACGAAAGAGGCGCCGACGCCATGAAGACATATCATCGTGCCGCCGCCCATATCGAGGTACCCAACGGACTTAAACTGATGTATGCGTCGGCGGCAACGACCGAGAAGAATTTTGAAGAAGCGGAAAAAGCTTATGCCGAGCTGATACATGAGGCAAATCCGGATCTTCCGCTGACCGATTCGATCTCCGATACTAAATTCAGGGGAAGCTTGAACTTCGACGGGCTTACCCGTCTGTGCTCTCTCTATACAATGCTCGGCGACATGTATTACACTGCGGGTGAAATCGACAAAACCTTTAAAGCTTACGACAATGCATTGTTCTTTTATGCCTCAAGTCCTCTTACACTCAACAACTATGCCTATTTCCTGACGGAAACAGACGGGGATCTTGACAAGGCTATCAAGATGAGTAAGGAGGCTCTGGACCAGGATCCGGAAAATGAGACCTATCTTGACACGTATGCATGGGTTTTGTTTAAAAGGAAAGATTATAAGGAGGCGTTGGAATATCAGAAACAGGCTGTCGAGACGGCTGAACTTGCAGGAGAACCGGCGGCTGAATATTATCATCATTTAGGCGACATATATTTTATGAACCATCAGCCTGAGGAAGCTCTCAAAAATTGGGAGCGAGCATTGGAGCTTGAACCTGAAAATGAACTCCTCAAGAAAAAAGTGGCGCATAAGACATTCTTTTTCAAATAAGACAGAGGGTCAGAACAGTTGATGAAACAGATGATTAAAGTGTTAAAAAAAATATCGGTTGTCAAGGTTGTGCTGACAATGTTGTCTGCGGTTTTATTTACCGGATATGCGTATTCCCAGAAGCCTGTTGACGCTTCTATGAAAGGAGAACTGGTTGATTCCATTTCTTCTTTATATGAAGACTGGAGCACTGTCTCCGTTTCCGGTAAACTAAAAATGGAGGGGCTTCCGGTCAGTCCGAGTGTGAAGATATATATGGAGCGTGATAGCTCGGTGTTGATCTCATTGAGGGCCCCTTTCATGGGGGAGGTAGGGCGAGCAGAAATTTATTGCGACACCCTGCTCGTGGTCAATAAAATGAAAAAGACATTTGTGAAGGAACCCCTCTCTCAAGTACTCGCCCATTATCCCGGCACTTTGTCTGACGTGCAAAACATCCTTTTGGCTCGTCCGGTGATAGCCGGTCTGGGTTTGTTGACTCCTGAGATTAAGGAAAATGTGGAGATATATCAGGAGGCTGACGGACAATTCTCGTTACTCCCGGTAGGAGACGTGGCTCTTGAAGAGTTTAATTATGGATATCTTATAGACGGTATGGCTCGTCCAGCCGCTCTTCTTGTATTGCCGTTGTCAAAGCCCGGCACAATGGTGAGTCTCACCTATGGATATTACAATAAGGGTTACGACCTGTCGGTGATATATCAGTCGCCTGAAAAAAGTAAGGGTGGCACATTGGAATTGGATTTACCCGATTGGAACGGTTCCCCTGTGCAGCCGATTAAACTAAATGAAAAATATACCCGGCTCAGTTTCCCGGATTTCATGAAATCTTTCTGATCCGGATAATCTTACCTTACATCACATGTCACAATATACAAAAAGATTTTTCCTGTTGTCGTTAGTCATGCTTCTTTTGTGTGGAATCATGGCTGAGCCTGTATATGCATCTCAAGATCCGCAACAGAAAACCGCAGTCCGCAAGAAACGTGCAGGAAATTCCGGTAAAGCCAAGACGTCTGCCAATAAGAAGAGCGCTGCGACAGCCGGGAGTAAATCCGCCCAGACAAAAAATAAGAGAAAAACTGCGACAAAAAAAGAAACTTCTGCTGATGTGAAGAAACGCCAGGAAGCGACACAGAAGGAGATCAGACTTACCGAGCAACAGATCAAAGAAAATGAGAAATCGGTGAGACTGGGGCTGAGCGAGCTGGGTAAGCTCGAGGGGGAGATATCTGCATCAAAAAAGAAAATATCTGAAACCACAGGAAAGATAAACGCTTTGTCTGGAAAAATCGGAACCCTGGAGAGTGGAATCACTAAAAATGAATCAGAACTCCGGAAATTGCGTGACGAATATCTGAAGGCTGTAAAAAAAATGCGTGTGGCTCAGAAAAACAAGTCGGGGCTTGCATTCGTGTTTGCTTCCGATAATTTCAATCAGGCTTTGAGGCGCATGCGCTATCTTAAGCAGTTTTCCGCATGGAAAGACCGTCAGAGTGCAGCCATAGGGGAAAAGACAGCCCAATTGAAGACACAGCGCGACCAGCTTGCCTCAGCAAAGACTGAACAGGACAAGGCATTAAGACTTCAGAAATCTGAACAGTCTGTCTTGCAGCAGCAGTATGGCAAACAGGATGCTCTTGTGGCGGATTTAAAGGCAAACGGAAAAGCATTACAGACTCATTTGAGCAAGAAGCAGGCTGAGGCAAATGAATTGCGCAACCGTATTTCCGCGCTGATTGCAGAAGAGGAAAGACGGGCAGCAGAAGAACGTGCACGGCAGGAGGCAGCCAAGCGTGCCGAGGAGGAGCGCCTTGCCCGTATAGAAGAGGAACGGCTCGCTCGCTTGGAGGCGGAACGTAAGGCGGAGGTTGAAGCTGCCAAGAAAGCTGAGGAAGAAGCGGCTATTCTTCTTGCACAAAAGGAGAAGGAGGCCAAGGCTGGTGACAAAAAGGCTAAGGAAGAGGCTGAAAAATTAAGAAAGGAACAGGAAAAGGCAGCCAAGAAAGCCAGGGAAGCGGAAGAAAAACGTAAAAAAGAATTGGCTCAACTGGAGGCAAAACGAAAAGAAGCTGAGAAAAAGGCTGCGAAAGAAGCTGCGAAAAAATCCAAAAAGGACGACGCCGGAAAGTCGGCTTCAAAAGAATCGAATAAGAATTATGCGGATGCCAGGAAGCGCACTCCGCGCACTTCCTCGGGCGCCACTTCAACTACGGCTTCGGCAGTGGCTTCTTCTGCAAAAGGTAATTTTGCCGCAATGAGAGGCAGCCTTCCAAAACCTGTGTCGGGATCATTCAAGGTGACTTCGCGGTTTGGCAGACAGTCGTTGCCTGATTTGCCTGACGTGATATACGATAATCCCGGAATAGACGCGGAAGTAAGTGCCGGCTCGTCAGCTTTGGCTGTATACGGTGGTAAGGTTTCGGGAGTGTATATGATCCCGGGCTACAACACTGTGGTGATTGTAAATCATGGCAACTATTATACTGTCTATGGAAATATTGCATCACCCTCTGTCAAGGTAGGCGATTCTGTTAACGCGGGTCAGGGACTCGGTTCGTTAGCTCCGGATGAGGACGACAGAAGTAGAAGTTCTATCCATTTTGAGGTGTGGCGCAACCGTGAGAAGCTTAATCCGCTCGACTGGCTGCGGTAATTGGTTTAGGGTTTAGGGTTTATGGTTTAGAGTTTAGAGTTTAGGGTTGAGAGTTTAGGGTTTAGAGTTTAGAGTTTAGGGTTGAGAGTTTAGGGTTTAGAGTTTATAATTTAAGAGTCATGTGCGTCTTCAGATAATTCTTAAACCGTATGCCATATACTATAAACTTCCAACTGAATCTTCAGATAATTTTTAAACCATAAACTATAAACCATAAACTTCCAACTCGATAATACTTAACATGAAACGCCGCGTAGGAATATTATCGATATTGTCAATCTTGTTGTTTTCATTTATCTTGCCGGGATGCAAGACAAGTGAAGACAGGAAGCTTCATGACTCTTATTCTCTCTTCGACCATGACAATGATTCCGCCAAGGCATTGTTGATGTCGGTAGATCCCGCCCGGTTGTCGGAGAAGAATAAGATATTGTGGCATTTGTTGCAGATGAGGTGTTTCTATTTTTTCAATGATTCAAGTTTTCCTGATACCATTCCGCAATCAGTCGAAACGGCAATATTGAAGGAAGATAATCCTGACTGGCTTCAGGAAATGTATTTTTGGAAAGGTAACGCACATCTGAGAAAAAGGGAGTATGTAGATGCCATGCTTTGTCTTGAGAAAAATCTGCATTATCTTGACTTGTCGTCTCAAAATGAATATGATAAAAATGCATTGAAAGCCCATAGTTATCAATTGAAGTATTATGTATGGTCAAATGTATGGAATTACGATGAGGCTAAAAGATGTAATGAAATTTCCACGCATTATTATAAGCTGATAGGCAACGAGATGGCAATGACCAAACAAAATCTTCTCGCAAAAGCGGAAATCTATATCAATAGTCGGCACGACGAGAAGGCATTGGCTTTGATCGACAGTATTCAAGAAGCCTACCGTTATGAATCCGATACATTTTTAATGCAATGTGCCATTAGCAAATTATTGCCGCTTTACCGCACGGGTAATATCGATCAATATAGGGCATCTATTGCGGAGATGGAAAAGGATTCAATTTTATTGAAATATCCTACTATACATTCATACAAGGCGTTGCTTGCATTCCATGACGGGAACCTTGAATCCGCGCTTGAAGAGGCTGACATTGCACTCCGTTTGAACAATGGACACTTTGCGGCTTTCTTTGACCCGATGGGATTGCTTGAACTTGCAAAAGAGATCGATATCAGGAAAGGGGATTATCGATCAGCTTATCTTAAACAGAAGAGAATATCCGATTACTATGACGCCCAACGTGCGGATTATGTCAATACTTCTATAAGAAGATCGCTTGATGAATACAACAGGCAATTGGCTACCGATGCAGCTACCAAGGAGAAAAATTCCCGGCTTGTCACCCTGTTTGTCTGTATCCTCGCTCTTGTAGTGGTTGCAATCCTAATTTCTGTCACAGTGATTATGATACGCAGGCATCGTGAGAGGATGGCGGCTGCACTTGAAGAACTTGATTCTTTAAAAATCAAAGATCAGGACAGAAGAAAAAGTATTCATGCATTGCTTTCGTCTCGGTTTGAGATTTTCAACCGTATGTGTGACGACTATTTTGAAATGTCCGGCTTGAAAGATGTGACTCCTCTGAAAAATGAGATTTACAAGAATCTTTCCGTCCAAATCAAAGAGATGAGGAGTGAGAAATTTAGGAATGATCTTGAAAAAAGTGTCAATATAGACCTCGATGAACTGATGGTGAGGTTTAGCAATCTGAAAGATCTCACTGAGGAAGATCGTAATCTCTTCTTATATCTTGCTTCAGGCTTCTCGATCAAGGCTGTAGGCATTTTCCTTGATCTCAAAAAATCGAGCGTCTATAGCAGGCGTCGCAGGTTGCGCGAAAAGATTGAACAATCGGATTCCCCCTATAAGGATGAATTTCTGAGCTACCTATAAACTTTAAGCATATAAGAACTCATGTTTTGCAAAGTGTTGATTATTAATATATTGTAAAGTATTGGTAATCAAAGTGTTAATTGATTGGAAAATTTAGAGCAATAAAGCTGTTGATTGTTAACGAGTTATGATGAGATTTGCATAATGATATGCATCCCTGAAATTGGTCTGAAAAGATAGATTTGTCATAATTTTGCAAGTGAATAACTAAACTTTTAAACCCGCGACAAAACAAAATTTTTTCAAATCATGGTATCATTCAAACAACTCTCTTTACCACGGTGCGGATTCCGAAAGGTTTCAATCGGAATTCTGCTGATCATGGTTATTGCCTGCAGTGGATCTGTATTGGCAGACACATTCAACGTTAAAGGCATTGTAAAAGACAATCTGACCAACACGATGCTTTTCGGAGCTAAAGTGAAACTGCTTAACCCTGCCGACAGTTCGATTGTGGCGGAGGGTGATGCTTTCAGGAATTGGTTTAGCGGAAGTACGGGGAATATGGTTGAAACAAAAATTTCAGAATTTAACCTGCCCGACATAGACCGTGGAAACAGGTATATCCTTCAAATAACAAGAGAAGGGTATGAACCATATTACGGCATTGTTAATCCCGCTGCTTTATCGAAAAAATTGACCACTATGGAGTTGGGGGATATCCTGATGTCAAGATTGGCGAAGAAACTTGATGAGGTTGTGGTGACCGCAACGAAGGTGAAGTTTTATAATAAGGGCGACACGCTGATATATAATGCCGATGCTTTCAATCTTGCCGAAGGGAGTATGCTTGACGCGCTCATCAGACAATTGCCGGGTGCCGAACTTGATCAAAACGGAAGAATAACTGTAAACGGAAGATTTGTAGAGAGCCTGTTGCTCAACGGTAAAGATTTCTTCAAAGGCAACAATACGCTCATGCTTGAAAATCTTGGTGCATATACCGTGAAGAATATAGCCGTATACGATCGTCAGGACGATATGGACAAACTTCTTGGCGACAACTACAGTAAGAAGATTTACACTATGGATGTGCGTCTTAAAAAGGAATATAACCAGGGACTTCTCACCAACCTTGAGGGTGGTTACGGCACATCCGACCGTTATCTCGGCAAATTGTTTGCCCTGTGGTATGCCGACCATGCCCGTCTGTCGGTATATGGAAACGCAAATAACCTTAGCGACAACAGGAAACCGGGTCAGGACACCGGATTTACACCCG
The DNA here is from genome assembly GCA_910583795.1 of uncultured Muribaculaceae bacterium. Taxonomy (GTDB): domain Bacteria; phylum Bacteroidota; class Bacteroidia; order Bacteroidales; family Muribaculaceae; genus Lepagella. The sequence goes on along the minus strand of CAJTZQ010000064.1, from coordinate 11,294 downwards.
CCAATATGAATTCGGGAGATTACCGGAATTATTCGGCAGGTGTCGACTATTGGGCGGAGATGCCGGCGCGTCAGGTTTCTTTCAGCGGTAATGTCGCAATGGATCGGACGGTGGTGAAACGTGGCGAGGATGTCTATATCACCAACTTTCTTCAGACCGGCGACACGTATGGCTATTCATTCAGCTCGGCAAAATTGAAATCATGGAATCTTTCCACTTATCATGACATCACTTTCCTTAAGAATAAATGGAATATGAAAATCTCTCCGTCATTTTCCTGGAGTGAGAACAACAATTTCACGGATCTGACGTCAGCAACGTTTTCAAGGGAATGGGACGGTATCGACAGCGATTTCATTTCATCTGTCTATAAGTCTTCTTCCCCTGAAAAGATAGCGTCGCTCATCAACAGGAATATCGACAAAGGAAAGGAAAAAGGGCATTCAATCAACGGCAAGATTCAGGCAAACGGAAAGGTCAAGATGCCTAACGGCACTGATGCTGTCTCTTATCTCATATCAGGAGATTATCGGAGAAAACATTTCGACCGCTTCCAAAGGTTTATGATAAATTTCGGTGATGATCCTGAACCTGCCGATAAGGCGGACAGGTATTTCCGTAACCGTCCTGACTATGAGTGGAATGCTTCGGGAGCCTTCGGATATATATGGGTGGTTTCGAGGAATCTTACGGCTGATCTGTACTATAAGATTGACCATAAGTCATCTCGTGAGGTTTCGGATCTGTTCCGTCTCGACCGGCTGTATGACGACATGGAGGATAATGCATTCGGATGGCTGCCTTCAGCTTTTGAATATGAATCCACTATCGATCCTTCCAACAGTTTTGACAGCCGTAAAAATGAGGATCTTCACACGGTCAATACCAACTTCACTTATTCAAATAAGGGATATAACCTTTATCTCACATTAAATATACCCTGGGCTTACCGGCATCAGTGGCTTCACTACATGCGCGGGAGCGTGGACAGTCGTATCTCGCGCGACAAATTTTTTATCGGCGATGTCGGCGTGGAAATGAACTGGAGCCCCAAGATAGGATGGATATATCTGGCGTTCAACAGAAGGGTGACGTCTCCTAACACTATCGATATGGTCGACATGCGGGATGATCTCAATCCTCTTGAGATACGTTCAGGCAATCCCGGTTTGAAGGATACGGAGAGCCATGACTTCAGGGTATATCTCCAAAGGGCAAGTTCCAAAATAAGAATGCTCCGGAACTATGGACTCAGCGGCTCTTTTATCAGAAATGCTCTTGCCTACGGTTATGTCTACGACAATGCCACGGGTGTTAAGACCGGAAAGATGTATAATGTAAACGGGAACTGGAGTATCGGGGTTTCTCAAGGATTGGAGTATAATTTCGGGTCAAAATATCAGTTCATGCTGTCGAACAGAACTTCTCTCAATTATGCACGGAGCGTTGACATGCTTGGTGAAAACGGCGGCTTGCCGTCGTTGAGCAAAGTCAACAATTATCGTGCATCGGAAAACATTTCGTTAGATTATTCATTTGCGAATTGTAGTCTTTCTGTCTTCGGGAATGTTGGCTTCAGCAGGTTCACCAGCCGAAGGAAGAATTTTGCGGATTTCAATATGACGGATTTCCAATATGGATTGAGGGGGAATTTCAGGTTACCGTATAATTTCGGTATTTCGACTGATTTCACCGTCTATTCCCGAAGGGGGTATAGCGACTCAGCGCTCAATAGCGATAATTTCGTGTGGAACGCCCGATTGAGTTATTCGATGTTGAAAGGTAATCTGATTTTTATGGCAGACGGATTTGACATACTTCATAACCTCAGCAATATCTTCTACTCGGTCAATGCGCAGGCAAGGATGGAGACCTATACAAACGTGTTGCCAAGATATTTCATGTTCCATATCCAATGGAAATTCCATAAAAATCCAAAGAATAAAAGGTGACATAATTCAACTTTCGCTTGCGAAAGTTGAGGGTTAGGGGGTTAAAAGGTTAAAAGGTTAATCTCGAATTATGGATAATTATCCGACGGTGCAAAAATAGCGGGCTCGAATGAGTCCGCTACGCTAATTTTTAAGTATGACAGACATCTTTTATAATATGAACAACACCGCTTAATGAGTCTTTATTTGGTGTGCGTTAAATTTCGTGGTGGTATGGTTTGTATATCTCAAATATATTCATTATATTTGTATTAAAATATTAGTAGTTTTATGCCTGAAAACACAAATAGTAATAATTTGTTATCATTATTGGAAGGTTTCAAACTGGATAATGCTGATGATATTGCAAAAGAGGTGGCGGATAATTTCCGGAAGCGACGGGTGGAGAAAAATATTACCCGACAATGTATTTCGGAAATGTCGGGAGTACCGTTATCAACTGTTGCACGTTTTGAGCAGAAAGGCTTTATATCTTTTGAATCTCTTATTAAGCTGGCGTTGGCTTTAGGTTATGTCGGGGATGTAAACAATTTGTTCGGCACACCCAAATTCGACACAATGGAGGAACTTGACATGATCCGCAATAAAAAAGGAGATAAAAGGGCTTATACAAAGTTTAGAAAAAATGGAAAAGATTGAAAAACTTAAGAGACTCTATGCCGTGAGATAATAGATGAACTCCGATCAGGCTGCCGCGAGATCATTCGTCATGACATTTCCTGATTACAGGAATTTGAGGTAAGCGTCGGCATTAGGAGAGTCAAAAGCCTTCACCTTTGCTTTCAAGCGTTTTTTGCGGCTGTAGACTGCTTCAATTTTTGTTTCCTTCTGGAGCAGCATAATTGTGGTCATCGATAAACCCATGACTGAAAAAAGAAACAATCGGTAGTCTGCATCTTTGAGGTTAGGAAAGTCTGTCTTAAAATTAGAACATACATTTCCATGAATACCGTCCATCTCTTTTTCGAGCTCCATAATTTTGTCACCGGGGATAGAAAGGTTTTCTATGATATCCGTTACGGTGTTGACAATCTTTTTTTGTGCAGATTTTGTATTGGGGGAAGTGACCACCATTTCGCAAAGATTCTCAAGCATGGAATATCGTGAAGAGAGAAGAGACTCCATCACTGTCTTGTTATGATCGTTCTCTTTCAATAAGGATTCAAGTTGCTCCGCCAATAGCAACTTTTCTGATGAATTCCGTTTTAATTTAGCAAACAGACTTTTTATTAAAAACGACAAAACGATAATAATACATAACCCTATAGTTAAAGTAAACCAGAATCGTTCCCTCCCAATTTTTAATAAAAGAGCATTGTTCTGATTCTTGAAATCATAGTATGTCATAATGGAAGATGCAACGCTGTTGTCAATCTTATTATTCAGCATTATGTAATCCATATTGTCTAATTCTTCAAGGTGATCGAGAGCTTTTTTATAGTCCTGTACTGATCTTGCAAGCCGGTATTGTATACCATGAGAGAAGAAAGAATCTACATCACATTTTGATGTAATTTCGTAAACTCTCTCTCTTAATCCTATTTCTGAACAGGAAAGGGCAAGATGTGTAGAGTCTGTTTTATTTGCGAAAGAAGATTTACATACCACTTCGTAGTCTTTTATAGATTCCTCTAATTTATTCCATGCAAAGAAAGTGAGAGCCCGGCTGCTCAACGCGGCATATCCTAAATAATCATCCTTATGAATGTGTGCCGAATCCATAACTTCTGTAGCAATAGAGACAGCCTTCTCATATTCTCTTGCAGTATGATAAGCCTTTGCCAAATCAAGCAACGCATAGTCTATGTATACTTGCCGTCCGGTTTGCTTCATGTTTTCGTAAGCAATGGTGGAGTATTTCACTGCGTCTTTCCCTTTATAAGAGTCTCCATATACATCGGCTATTCCTCTTGCCGTCATACCGATCCAGAACTTGTCGTCAAGTTCCACAGCCAGGTCGTATGCCTGAATATATGAAATTATAGCTCTGTCATTGTCTTTGAGATATTCCCTTCGTATATTCCCCTGATAGTTGAGAGCTTTCATTGCCCTTTCCTTATCATTTTTCTGCAGGAAATATGATACTGCAAAAGAAACGACCGAGTCAGTCTTTACAGAAATCGAGCATTTCTCTTTTGCCTGAGTGATAAGCAGGTTATAGAGAGCCTTATCCTGTTCTCTTGGAAAAGATGAGGGATCAATCTCCTCAAGCATTGACAAAGCGGAGTCCGGATATTCGTCTATTACATTTTCCACGTCTATAAGCTTCCGGTTGAAAGAACGGGAACATGAAATCAAATTAAAAAATGAGACAATTGTAAGCAACAATAAAACAACGTTTATTTTAGGTTTGATAGCCATATTATTAATAATTCAGTGATAGATTATAGTTCTTAAAGCTTCAACTCTTTTGTGTAGTTGAAGCCTTAATCAATAAACGGCAACGGAACGTCAATATTTGAAATAATGTAAAATACCCGACATTGTTTCGAAATGCCGGGTATTCTGAAGTGTGAGTCAGACAAACATGATTGGATCAATAATCCTTTAAATGTGTATTAAAAATTCCCATGTTGAACGAGTAAGATGATATTCTGTCATTCCAATTTTTGCCTGAGTTTAGACACATTATATTCTTTAAATTATTTCTTGACACTCTCCGGTTATCTCCGTAAAGCGGATCTGATTTGTCGGTGATCAGATAATCAATGGTCCCTATTTTCCAGTCATCAGGAATATAGTCACCTGGTTTATCAGTGATCATTGAAAGTACAAATTCATGTTCAGATGCAGAGACAACAGTGTCTTCATCTTCGTAATGATACCTGTGTTCAAATCCCATATAATCAAATCCATTGTCACTATCACAAGAAGATACTGAGAGCATAAGTATAAATACAATGGAAAATTGTATGAATATTAAAAATCTTTTAATCATTATCGTATGCTTTTAAAATGAAATGCCATTAATGTAAACATGTTGGATATCGCGATTATATGGATTATCACCATAGGTTCCGAAATTATTACTGTAGCACCAGCTCCCATAATCGCCGTCGATTCCCCAATTGCAATGATAAAAATACCCTCCTTCATTAGTTGTTATTCCATCAATAAGCCAAGCATGACCCCCATCAATACTATGACCACCAATTAAATGGGGATATCCTTTTCGTAATTCGCCGATTACTTTTTGAGGGTCAATTTCTCCTTTGCCAAAATCACAGATATACCCCATATCTCTGAGATAATGATAGGCTGCCTTTAAATGTGAGCTACTACCTCCACACCCATATTTAGTTTGACAGCATAATGCTATTTCATGAAAAAAGTGAGCGATCAAAGGATAATCTGATATTTCCATTTTTGCTGAATCAATAGGTATGGTTTTAAAATCCAGGTCTTTTGACCCATAAAAAGTTCCTTTGAATTTTCCTGTGGTAGCAAAAAGTTGAGCAACGGCTGTCGCAACACATCCAGTCGGGTTATGATTTCCATCAAGACGACATTTAGAACAAGAACAAGAATTAGCCATAAAATTATACGGATATCCTTGACCCCAATGTACGCGTACTATTGGTTTAATCAACAAATACTCTTCAGCGACTCGTGTCGGCATATCCTGTGACTGTATTATTTCAGAAGCATGATATGGAATTCCTTGGAGCATATATTTTAAAGGTGTATTGGATGCTGAATCGGAAATTTGCCCTTTTTCAGTATATTGAAAAACTCTGTTCAATTTTTTATCTGTTGACAAAACAGCATATCCTTCAGAATTTTCAAATTGAAGGTTGACTGTACTGATACTAAAATCTTCTGATCCCGCTTTTGTCGGAAGGGTTTCTATTACCGTATCATTTTCTATATGATAATATTTAGTACTGACATTTTTTATTTGGAAAGATCCTCCGGCTCTTGAACCGGGATTTACAGAAGATTGAAACTTTTGGACAAGTTCCGTCACGGGATCAGATCCTTTTCCTTTATTCAATCCGGAATCATCATCACTACATGCGGAAATTGTCATAGACAAGACAATAATTGTAACGACAGCAAAAAAATAATTTTTTATCATAACTATTTGAACTAAAAATATTAAAAATTCAAAATACAGGAATATGATTTGCCATTGTCGGCTACACATTCGATTGAATATTCTCCAACTATGTCCGGAAGATCGGTATGCGGTTCTTCTTTAGTAAGAATCCCATACCAGATTGTCTCATTATCGTTGTAGATGGACACCGTCATCATTGATACATCTTCTGGGAATTGCATTTCTATATGGGTATTGGAATAGCTACATCTGATTCCTTTTCGTGAAGGAAGCTTCGGACGATTATTAGGATCTGCTCCATTTTCAGATTTTTTTTCAGGTATCGTAACGTTAGAATTTGAGGCTGCTATATTTTGGAAATAAGCTATGCACAATATTACAATGGATATAATAAGATTTAACTTTCTCATAAAAATGTAAAATTGAATAATACCAAAATGATCAGTTTTTTAACTAGTCTTCATACAGCTATTGAATTATCAATTATAGCTGTATGAAAACTAATTTATATGTCAGACAAGATTGTATTGCATCTTGTAAGAAATATTCTGTAATAAAGTTCCCACAAACAGAATTTATTCTTTAACGATTGTTATTTCTTCTTTTATCGCAACGGAATCATTCCTGACAACGTTATATGGAGAACTTTCCCTTTGCAATTTACTGTAATAACCATTGTCGATAGAACTGAGGACAGGATCACTACTTGCATATCCCTGCAAAGAAGACATGCTTGTTCCCTTATATTTGTTAACTTGGTCCGGATCCCACTCAAAACGTGGCTTATAGGTTCTCGATGTAACGATAGTGTCCCTTTTCCCTTCAAATTCAGTGACCATTGTCACCATCACCTTTGCAAAATTATATTTGCAGCCGACTTTGATAGCGCCTCCACGACAGAGATCAGTGTTATTAGGGGCATATACATATTTATACATTGGCATCTGAGAGCTGTATTTGCCATATTTTCGCCAAAAGTTCCAGAAAGTTGAAAGTCCTTGTGCCTTGTTGTCTGAGATAGAGAAATCCTCACCTGTGTATATTGTAGAATTAGCGGGAGCTGACGGGTTATAAGAAGAAACACTTTCCTCAGCACCCAACGAACCGAAATCAGTGTAATTATAATCCGAGACAGGAATTTGAGGAAGTTTGCCGGCATCATTCCCTTTAGGAGAGTACGATACAGGCACACATTCCACTTCATAAGAGATAATATGTGGCAATAGTTGTGGGTTGATAACCAGATCGACTTTCGATTTACCCGATGCTGTGAAACGATACTGCGCCTCGTCTGTCTGAATCCCATTAAAACTGTTGTTGATTACTCCCACAGGATGCATATAGATAATAGGGTTTTCCCTGAGATTCCATGCACCAAGTTCTATACCGGTAATATTCTTCCCGATTTTGAATTCCAAGGCGGGGAACTTTGTCGGCATCGCAGTTGTAAATTTACCTTTTGTTGAAGTTGTTGCTTGAAGGCTCAACCTTACGTTCTGCTCCGAATAGGTTGGTTTTGAAAACTTACCAAAGAAACTGTTAAGGATTTTTCCAACACCAGCCTTAACCAGCGCTCCAACTCCCACAGCCACTAAACCGGTAATACTTTTTGTGCCGCTATTTTCTTTTACTCCCAATACATCTCCGGCCCATTTCTTGGCAGCATCTCCTGTATAAGAGGCTATGGAAGATTGTAAGCCTGTTGTCGGATTTTTTGTTCCCTTGGATATAATCTTTCCGTTCGCCTCTCCATTAGTCTCTCCAAGAAGTTCAACTAAACTTATGGTATAACCATATGATTGTATCTCGATACTATTATCTACACCAGCATTGGGATCGTACGCCAAGCATGGAATAGTGATTACATTTCATCCATTAACAAGATAAGAGGCATTGTCGTTGGGAATCACCGATGTTTCCCATTTGAATGAATTCTTGAATTGATATGAAGACGGCAACGAAATTTCATTTAGGCTATTGAACCAACCCTGGGGATTGTTACAATATACAGACCATGTCGCCATGTTATGGGTCGAGGGCTGTATGTCACGGTCAGGTTCAATATAAATTTTTAAGTCTCCGGATGCCTGATTATACAAGGCTATATAATTGGCATAGCTGTTTTCATAATGGACTTCACCATACGAATGTTTAAGCATTACCCAACCATCCTCCTTTTTCATATCTTGGAGATAATCATTTGAAAAAAAATGAAGTAGAGGTACTCCATGGTAATTGATATTCCTTTCCCGAAAGACTCACTACCTTTTCCATATTTTCCCAATTATTTGATAAGTCTGAGTATGAAGTTTGAGCCCGCGTTGCAGGAACATCATTATTTACCTCATTACTTCTCTTATTATTTTGAAGAGAAGAATCCGGGATTTCGTCCGAACATGCAGTCGGGATAAGAGCCAAAGCACTTATCGCAGGAATAATAAATCGTTTGTTCATGTCAATATGTTTTGGTTATGTAAAATATTTATTAACAGAAATATAAATTACAAAAGATGATCTCTAAATTCCGGATGATTTTTCTTGAAATCCGTTCTCATTTTGATTATCTCTTCCTGAGAGGGTATACCGGATATACCATATCCTTCATCCTGTGGTGAAAGACATGTATTTATATACAAGATTGCAATTGTATCATTCAATAATTTTTCAGGGAATGTACCCTTTATTTTATTGTAATATAAGAATGGTCCCATCTGATCTTTCAAAATTTTTGAAGAGAAATCGATGGTTTCCCATTCCGACCAGTCTACAGAATCATAATTGTTACCTGCAAAATTCATTTGCCTTGTAAGATTGCCCGGGCATTTCCCCGAAAATCCGTTATACTGAAACAGATAAACCGCCGGTTCCTCTCGGTCATCAGGTGGAAGGCTTTCATACCCTTTGGGGAGTCTTTTTAGACGATGATTACTACTAACTGCAAGAAACCCCAGTTCAGGAAGAGTGAAAATATCCAAAGGAATCGATGATATATTGGTTTGTTCTATGTTGATGAAAGACATTTTTTTACCTTTTCCGTTACTTGATGGGATATCACCATGAAACAAGCCTCCATAAACTCTTAGGGTTCTCAGACTGTCCAGATCCCAAATGCTGTCGGAAAGTTTACCAAACTCTGGGTTATCTTCATCCGGCGGATAGAAGGAGAATGGGTCGGTAGGAGCTGAGTTAATATATAACTGAGTGATACGATACTCTTTTATGTCGTCAAACCATTGCCATTGAGGCGTACCCGACGGCCAGGAGGGGATGCTGTCGAGTTTCATCTTGTAGTAGTCGCAAACTTTATCAAGATTGGGACCGAAGGCGGTTTTCATGATTTCGCAGAACGCCGCACTGTCGTTACTGTTATAGGAGCGGTATTCTTTGGCGGGTCTGAAATCCGGTTGATCGTTGTTGCCGCAAGACTGCAACAAACATACAACTGAAATTGAAATGACCAAAAATGCAATAAGGTTTTTCATAAAATCAGGTATTGGTTAATTGTAAAAGTTTGTAGAATGTAAGTGGTTTACCGAGTGCAAAATTAGAGAGAATCCACTAAAGAACCGGCAAAAATGGCTCAAAATCGTTAGACTTTTTTAATTTACAATTTGTTGTTTTACAATATTATAACTACAGTCGCCTTGACAAATTTTAGACTTTGTGATTTAATTGTCTGATAATAAGAATTATATAGGTGTGTATTATATGGGATACTTATGTAGTTGGATTTCTGATAATTATGTTTTATCGTTAATAAACAATAAGAGCGGGCTTGGTGAGCCCGCTCTTGAAATTCGTTTGCTAAGCGCCCGTTGGGGTAATTAGTGTTCATGTCCAATAGTCGGAGCGAAGCTCCACAGAATCTGTTGAAGGCTCAGACATCACATTGCTGTTGCGTTCATTCTCGTTGAATGATGCATTATCCGGCATTCTTTGGGAAAATGAAAAAGGTGACATAATAGATTAGATTAAATATAACGTTGTTGGTTCTGAATTTTTCTGGTATTACAGAAGTTGTTTAAACTTTTAACCGGGGAATATTTCAAGTTTCGGGATCAAATCAAGAGAAAAAAGGAATCTTGAAAATGGAGGAAGTTTAATCAATTTCAGGGTTAACAAATTTCACCTTGTAATAGTTCACAAATATATAAATATTTTTTTAATATTCACATATTTTTTTAGAAAAAACATGAAAAATGATAATAAAAAAATATTTTTAAGACGGAAAGCAGTTGTTTTTTGCTAAATTCGCAATGTCATGGAGAAAGTCAGCATCATAGTTCCGGTCTATAACCGCAGAAATCTGTTGGGGAGATGCCTCGACAGCATAGCTGCGCAGACATACCGTCCGATAGAACTGATTGTTGTTGACAACGGATCTACCGACGGCTCATTAGAATTTGCCTCGGAATGGGGATCACGCCACGTCGCCCCGGATTTTTCCATAAAAATTATAGAGGAACATCAAAAGGGGGTATGTCTTGCAAGAAACAAGGGTCTGACTCTTGCCACCGGTGATTTTACCCTCTTTTTTGATTCGGACGACGCCATGCGACCGGAACTGATTGAAAGAGGGATCGCTGCGTTCCGGGAAAATCCGGCTATATCGATAGTATGCTGGAAATGCGAGATACATAAGCCTGACGGGACGGTGAGAATACCTCCGTTCTATCCGGAAAGAGCTATTGAATGCCACCTGATTCATTCGCTTCTGCGCACCCACGGATATATGGCACCGACAGAACTGTTCCGCTCAGTGGGAGGATGGGACATCTCTCTACTATGCTGGAACGATCTTGAACTGGGGATGAGGTTATTATTGAAGATTGGTGATAAATCAGGATATGAATCCATTCCCGGACTTATTTCCGACATTTCTGAGGTGCTTGTGGATATATATCAGCAAGATGAATCCATCACAGGAAGAGATTTCTCTTCAAAGGAGGGACTTTGGGAAAAGTCGCTGGCTAAAATCAGAAAGGAGATAGATCAATCCGATTGCCGGCAGAAAGATTATCTGCTTAAAATCATCGCTTACCGGGAGATGATACTCGCTGCACATTATCAAAAAGAAAACAGACCGGATCTTGCATCCGGTCTGATGGAAAAAGTATTAAAAGAATATGACCTGACGGTTTTACAGAAAATTCTCTTCAAGTTGCTTTTCAAATACACGGCACGTGGAGGAAGAGGAGCCTGGAAAATTATCTATTACCAATTAGTAATTAGTTGCCGTGGCTCAGGACCTCGTTGACACATTTTGTATCAGCAGTCCGTTG
>CAJTZQ010000063.1 GCA_910583795.1 uncultured Muribaculaceae bacterium | reverse complement strand
AGATGGACTTATAATAGTATCCACTTTGTCTGCCTCAATACCATATCTTTTTAACTCCCCCAATATACTATACTTGATGCATTCAACTTCTTCATCAGGGATAGAAGCCTGACCTGGTTGCTTTTCAAGTAGTTCGATTAATGTTTTGTAGCTGAAACCATCCATAGTTTAATATTTAATATTTGTGTTTATACAACACCCCTGCGACCGAGGCAGCCGCAGGGGTGAAATTGCGGTCATTCTTATTCGTCAGGATTGTATTTGAGTTTGGTCCTTTAAGTTGTTCTTGATTCTATATTTTATGAAATCTTGATATTTTTCCAAAGCATTCTTTCCTCTTTTCAGATCTTTGACTGACAGATTGACTGAAAAATGATCTGGAAGATTCTTGTCAATCATCTTTATTTCAAGCTCTACCAGTCTTATTGAATCATGAAATATGGACTTAATTGATTCCCAATCTTTATCTTCATCCGAAACGACTTCAAATATATCATCATCAACGATAAAATCGAGCATGAAATATTTAAGTTTGGTAAGATATGAGATATGTGACCACACAGAATCAGGAGTATATCGGCACTCCTGTTTCAAATATGTTGAAAATTCATTTTTTAGAGGTATCTTTCTGTCTTTTCGGCTATCAGGAGACTTGGTTGGTATGCCAAGTTTTATTCTTAACTTGTCTATCCGATATTCATAGTAGCGATGATAGGTATAAAATGCGCTTACCCACTCTTTGAGTGTTTTAGGCTTATAGTCCAACTTCTTGAATTCGAAATATTCTTGCGCCGGAATCTGAGCCATAAGATCAATCAAATCTTTAAGATAACCGGAAGCCATTTCAAGGTTCTTAAGACAAATCTCAGGGCATCTAATGTAGCCTTGAAATGCTTGCGACAGTATTTCAAATAGATGATTTTCTCCGTTAAACACCACTTCAAAGGCTTTGCGTATGCGAGAAACATATATGTATGCAGACTGTTCGGACATGCCTTCTTCATCAACACACCACATCTTGAAGTGCTCCGTGTCATAAGGCACCTCTTTCTCTTCTGGTCTTGGAAACTCAGGATATTTCTTTTGTCTTGCCATAATTGATATTTGTTTTTACAACGCAAAGATACAGCTAACTTCTGAGCTTATAAATTAAGACCTCGACCAGATTAGTCTCCCCTAAGTTTATATTCAAATACCCACTTAGAGGAGTGCTAATCCGTGAATGTCTCACTGCTGTTTGCTTTCATATAAGCCGACTATAAAATTAGCCACCGGTTTCCATAACCTTATGTTGCCCAAAAGGTCCTCTTGAAATACTTTAGCATGATTCTTGAGTCCGAAGTTCTTCATCTGCACATAGTTTGAATAGAACGGATCAGCATGGTCCTTTTCAAATTCTTTTTGAAGTTCATCACGTTTTATCAAAATCTCGTTGTTTTTACTCATTGTCATAAAGAGTTGAAGAATTTGGCTGTTAATCTGATGAGGGTTGTTGAGCCATTTCGGAACTTTGCGCTCAACCTTGGCAACTTCCTCAGCTATCAATGCTTTTTCCTGCTCTTCCTCTTCTTGAAGGTACTGTTCTAAAGAGGGGATTTCATTACTGTTCGACATGTTTTGATTATTGATTTTGTTATTGGAATACATGTTATAATCTTTGGTAAGATTTGATATTCCTTTGTATATCTCTGAGATCGCTTTTCTTTCGTTCTCGTCATTTGAAGTTCTGAATACTGTTTCAGAAGCGAGCTTGAAGAGAGGTAGATTAGAATAAAAGAATTCTCTTAGCTTTTCTTCATCTTGTTTGTCGTAACACATTGCTATATGATTTTTAGATTGATTTATTACCGGATGGAGTAGATTGGAAACATATTCATTAAAATATGCAGCATTCCTTCCTGTATATTTACCGTTAAGGATTTTTTTGCTGAGCTGTCGGAATATATTTTCATATATATCCTGATACGTGATCTTGATAAAATCCTCGCAGATATTATCTTTAGCACTTTCTTTATTATTAGCTTCAAGTGAAAGATATATATACAGGATTATTTCTTGTGCATTAATATCTGCACCTCTATATTCATCTCGTTGAAATTTATATTTGTCATGAACATTTTTTCCTTTCTTCTTTAGAGATAGGATATGTTCATTTCTATATTTGTCGGAATTTGCGAAATAGGAATAATATTTCTTTGTCTGACTATCGTGTTCGGACGAATCTATCTTGTTTTCAATTACAATTTTAACAGGCACAACCTGGTTGTTATACCTTAAAGTTGAAGTAATAACTAAATCAATTCTTCCATTTTTCGTTTCATTCCCAACTTTAACATAACATGTTTTTTCTGTTGAAGCGCTATGAATTTCAATCGCGCAATTATCCAGAAGGAACTCAATATCCATAAAGGATAGCAAAGCCTGTTTTTGTTTCTCATTTGCTTTACGAATATATATTTTGATTAATTGGCGCAAGCTATCCTCGTTCCATTCTTGCTGTAGGAAAAACCATTTAAGGAAATTGCTGTGTGAAATCTCGCTACGGGAATTCCCCAATACATCGAAAAAAGTTTCCGATGCATATTTATGAGTGAGGTTCTGATGGCACTTATTGTTGTAAAAGTTGTCAATTTGACGTTTTATATCTTGTTCCATTGTCGTGTATCTAAAATACTTACAGACATTCAAACTTCTGGGTTTTCATTAACCGATACAATAATTTTTTCGATACGGTTGTGATAATCCTTGACGAAGCGTTTGTTTCGTAGATCGCTATAAAGCTTGGGGCCCGTGACTTCACTTTTGATGTTATCCCATTCCTCGGTTACAATTGTTCCGCCGAAGATATGATAGTAGATGAAACATTTACCCATCTCATTCATTGCGTTGATTACAGATTCTTCTGATGGGATGAATTCAAGTGGACAATATCCCTTCTTAATGGTCCGGCTTTCTGGAAGAGGGATAAAATCGTCTGTAGGTGACGTGAATTTTGCCATAGTAATATTGGTTTTAAGGCTTCCCGCTCTCTCGGAAGATATTTAGATACGAAAGCGTGAGAGCCGCTCACACATCTTGGAATTTGGTGTCTGGAAAACCATTGTTGAGATATGTAGCATACTCTCACGCCATAGTATGTATGACGCAAGAGTGCCCACTGTCATCTCCAACGGTATTAAGTTTTCCAGACTTTAATTCCAAGAATTCAGTAAGACACTTTCGTGTTAATTCTTATGTCTGCTGAACCTCCGTTCAACGATGCAAAATTAGCTATTAATTTGATTCATTCCAAACAACGATCTCATTATAATTATTTAAGAACTTGACGAAATAAATGGCTTCATTTAATCATGTGATGATAGGTGCTTTGGATCAATTGAATCTTTAATATATCAGTTGAATCTTTAATATAAGAATGGTTAAAATAAACTTCAAATATACTTTTCAGATTTCAATATCAATATCATTTTCTCGATAAAGAAGCTTTCAAAATTTTTTCGTGCCATAGAAGTCTGATTGATCGTGAATGTAATAATTAAACTTACTTAATTAATTCCCCTCGGCTTTCGTTGGTAAAGCCGAGGGGAATTGATTAGGCTCTGAATCCGATCTGGGAGCGGTGGGAGTGGGGTAGTCCTTTTGGTTGGGGGATGTCGCATGGCTTGATTTCTGACAGGGATCGGGGATCATTGTCGGTATTCGATACTACCCGCAATGCCATTGCCGGAATTATCTCTGTCTGGATGAGGTTGATCACATATCGTGCGTTCCCGAATGTTTTGTCGCGGGATATATAGTCAGAATGGAGTCTTCTTGACAGTGCAATACGTGACTCTTCGGTCAAATTGTATTTTTCCCTTTCAAAATAGCGTTCCGCTATTTCCAAAAGTTGGGATTCTGTAAAGTCGTCGAACACATAGATGTTCGATTCCGGAATCCTTGATTTAAATCCAGGATTCATTTCCAATAGTTTTCTCATCACATCGGGATAACCTGCGAGAATCAGCATCCAGTCGCGGTTTGATTCATCAGCGAGAGCTGTCAAGAGGGTTTCTATGACAAATTTCCCCGGGTCTTTCGGATCATTTGGCTGATAAAGCTGATATGCCTCGTCAATAAACAGTATTCCACCTTTTGCTGCCTCTATAGCTTCGAGGGTGTTTGTTTCTTCCATGCTATAGTTGGGTCCCAACAGTGTGGCACGTTCCTTTATAACTACATGCCCTTTTGAAAGAATACCTGCTTTGGCAAGCATTTTACCCATCATCTTTGCCACAGTTGTTTTTCCGGTTCCTGTCGATCCAAGGAAAACAGCATGAAGTGGAAGTGATAGAGCCGGGAGGTTATTTCCCATACGCATTTTATTAAAGGAAACGATTTTTTCGTAGGTGGTGAACTTTTCCTTTACTTTGGAGAGTCCTGTTAGGTCGTTTAAACTGAGAGGTGTGCGTTGATTGGATACCTCTTCCGATTGGAATTCGACTCCCGGATTATCGTTGTTTGAATTGGTGTCGGATTCGTTGTCTGTTGTATCGTAATCTTCAGAAGATCCAAGCTCATCCATAATAAATTCAGACAGGGCTTTTTCAAATTCTTCGTCGGTCATGTCATCGTTTTTTTCGTTATTATTGTCTGAGAATGCCGTTCTGAAACGTTCGCTTGCCGCTTCCAGAGTATACTTATCAAGGCATTCAAGATTCTTACCAAACCAGGCACCGCTATGATATCCGCTTTTAGTGTTGAATACACACCCGGCAATCGGATAATCCAGGCATAGCAGTTCGGCATAACATATACCTTTGTTGGAATCACTAATCAATATGGGCATTTCGACATGGTACTCATTCATATCGAAATCATCGCATATCGGATTACAGAAACTGTTATCAATTGTGCCGTCAGGGAAATAGACTCTTATTTCGAGTTCCGGGAGTATGTCGGGTACGGGAGATATTTTCGGCAGGATGTCGAAGCGGACTTTAGGGTAGGAGAGTGTCCCCACATTATAGGATTTGTAGTACTCTTTTTCGTGTTCGGGACACAGACCTCCGGCTTCCACAACATACCATCGGGACGTATCTTCTCCATAGAGAAGTTCATCGTAAATATTGAAACTTGTTTCACCGAGAGTTTCTCTGCTGTTGTCATCAGTCACGATAATCTTATAAGTGTGGTCTTTGCAGATATTAGAGTAGGCAAAAGGGAAATCCACTCTATGGAAATTGTCTTTTGCGCCTGCAGGAATGGTGATCCGTATCCTTGTGGTCGCGATGGTCAGATAGGCGGAGGCGTCAACAAGTTTTACAGTAACCATACGTCTTATTCCTTTGGAGGGTTTGTTGGAGAAAGCACGTTTGTTGACGAAACGCATCATTATCGCAATGCCAGACTGAGTAAGCCCCACGGAGAAATGATGTCGTGAGTCAAACATTTCAAATTCCATGAATGATTTAGCCACCTCGTCGTCCGGAGAGTAGGTGGTGAGCTTGAGAGGGGAGAGTGTGAGAGGAGTGTTTTTAGTTGTCATAATTTTATAGTTTTAAGTTAATAATGTTTTGCATCTTTGCACAGAAAGTACAAGGATGCTTTGTTTTCAATTCATTTTGTAGCTTACCTGAGGCCTTCTCCTCAGACAGTTTTTCACCATGTCAATGTCCTCTGAACGGATTTCGCCTTCACAGGCTATTCCGCTCTGTCAAGATGTGCAGAATATCCCGACTGCAAACATGCAATCAGTAAGTAGCATCGGTAGTTCTTAAGGTGACGTAAAGACACACCAATGGCTACCGGAGATTCTGTTGTATAAAAAAGTTGGTGAAAAATGCTATATACACAGCATCTGCTTGCCAACTGTTGAAACAGGCAATCTGAAAGCGTATTCAGAAAGATGCAAATGTGTCATAGCTAAAAATGAATTGCTTAAACTATAAAATTATGCGTTTAAACAGATGCGTGGCGTCATATTTTTATGCGCCTACTTTTCATCATGTGGCAAAGTTAAGTAATAAATTTAATTTGTCAAAACAAAATTTGAAAAATGCTAAAATTTATTTCAAATTTTTAGTCAGTGGAAATTATTTCAGGAGTAGACGGATTTGTGATTCGGGTATTTGGGGTAATTTATTGGAGAGATAGTTTACAAGCTGTTCGAACGATTCTTCAGGTGTGCGGTCGCATTTTGTTATATTTGTCCCCAACCATAATTGAGGAGTAGAGTAAAGTGCCACACCCCAGCCATACCGCTCGCCACGTTTTGTGTATTTATATTGAAAATCAGCAATCAATAGTCTGCCTCCCATCTGTAATTTTTGTAGAGGACCTTCAATACTGTGCCTGCCTGATTTCTCTTTTGTAGGAATAGATTCTTTTTTTGAGTTTAATCTGCGTTTAGCATCTATGTCAACAAGATCAGTTGCTTGGCGATGGTAAGATGTGTTTCCAAATATCAGTCGTTTAAGTTCTGTTGAAGTAATCTTTTCGTATTGTTCGATTATTTCCAATATCATCTCTTCCTTGGAATCCGGTTCAAGAGGATATGCGGCACGCCTATAGTTCAGGAAGTCGGGAAGAAGTTCCAATGAGATAAATCCGGCTTTATTCCTGAAAAATTTACCATATGCAGTGGTTTGTTCCCTGATTACCGGACCTTTCCATTCCCAGCATCCATAATCATCAGTTGTTTCGCCAAAAAGCATACCCGGGGCTGCCATTTCTTGTACTGACAGCCCACGCACGTTGTTGGCAAAAAATGGGAGTAATCCGTATTCAATAGCTGTCTCTTCGAGTTGTTCTTTGGATGAGATCATGTTTTTTGTTAAGGGTGAAGGGTGAAGAGTGAAGGGTGAAGAGTGAAGAGTGAAGGGTGAAGAGTGAAGAGTGAAGGGTGAAGAGTGAAGGGGGAGGGTGAAGAGTGAGGAAGGGGAGATAGAGCGCAAATTTAATAAAATTACGGAAATAAAACGCTTGAAAATTAGTGGATGGTTGCGCGGATGAGAAAATCTTTGTAAATTTGCGGCGCTTTTGAGCAAAAACGTGTGATGGGAAATCTGTTGCCCGGCTTCCTAAAGGTAGTGGGGTGGCTCCCAAAGGCGAATCAGCCGGAGCAAAAACTTATTTTGAGTAACACAACAATTAACAATGAAGAAATTCCAACTTAACGCCGAACCTCGTACAGAGCTCGGCAAGAAGTCTGTAAAGGCTTTGCGTGAAGAGGGTAAAATCCCCGCAGTTCTTAACGGTGGTAAGATCGTAGAACTTCCTTACACCGGCACTCTCAAAGAGGGTGAAAAAATCGTTGACGTTGACGGTAAGCGCGGTCTGATCACAACTGACATCGTTGTAAATGCAGAAGACGTTCGCAAGCTCATCTACTCTCCCGATATCTTCGAGATCGATCTCGACATCAAGGGCGATAAGAGAGTTGCAGTTATGAAAGATATCCAGTTCCAGCCGGTAAAAGACACTGTTCTTCATATCGATTTCCTTGAGGTTGGTCCTGATAAACCTATCATTATGGAAGTGCCTGTTCAGATTGAAGGTCATGCAGAAGGTGTGAAAGCCGGTGGTAAGCTCACTCTTTCTCTCCGCAAGCTTAAGGTTAAAGCTATCTACGACCAGATCCCTGAGCGTCTTATCGTAAATGTAGATAGCCTCGGTCTTGGCAAGAGCCTTGCTGTAGGTGATCTTCATTATGAGGGTCTTGAACTCATGAACGCTAAGAATGCAGTTGTCTGCGCCGTTCAGCTCACTCGTGCCGCTCGTGGTGCAGCCGCCAAGGCAGAGTAATAGACAAGATCATAAAATATAAAGCCCGCGTTTCAAACGAAGCGCGGGCTTTATATTTTGCGTTATGAATTTATTTCATGCGCTTAAGAATATTGTATGAAGGAAGCACTCCGAGTTCGCCGGCTTTAGAAAGATCTGAAAATGCCAGGTTCTTATTACCGGATTGCAAATATGAGAGTCCGCGATTGAAGTAAGCTTCGCCAAATGTGGGATCGATCTTTATAGCCTCTCCATAGCATTGAAGTGCTGAAGTGAAATCTCCCGCCGCATAGAAAATATTACCCTTATTGAACCATGCATACACAAGGCGTGGATTTAGTTGTAATGCATGGTCGTAATCGTTAAGCACATCTTGAAGAGCGGCAGCGGTGGCTCGTCTGTCAAGTAAATTATCATTGTCAGACGATTGGCTCTTTGCTTTTTCCTGTGCTTTCGCATTGGCGTATTTTGCAAAAGCCCGAGCCATATAAGCTACGGTGAATTTGTCATCAAATTCAAGAACCTTGTCAAGATTTTCAATAGCTTCCGGATAATTTTTGAGCATTGTCAAAGTTATGCCGAGCGCAAGCCTGTCTATAGGACGACCTTTCCCGGCTATTATCTGCTCCTTAAGTTCATCTGCATATCCGAATAAACGTTGGGCATCATCTTCATCAAAAGCGGAAGGGGTTCCTGGGTTCAGATAGAATTGCTTTGAAATGTAACGTTGTCTGTTGAGATCGTCAAGATCCCTGAAATAATTGGATACAGACTTAAGTGTGACAGGGGTTTCAGACAGAGTGAGTGCATACATTGGTTCCGGTTCCACTTGAACGTTGCGGTCCTGCACCCTTCCTTTGATTTTCTCATTATATGAAAGCTGTGTGTCAACTGCCTTTGAAACGGTCACAAGACGGTTGAACTTGTCCATCACTTCGATTTCTGATTCCTCATGATCAGCTTGCTCATTTACGTCGTTGCTCTCCGCAGCTGCAATTGCGGGGCGGTCAAGTGGATTTTTCTCAGGATTTTTTACATATTTTTTCACAAGATCATCGGCATGATAAGCAAGCTGCATTGCTGAACGCATGTCTCCAAGATTTCTATGAGCTTCGGCCATTGCATAATAGACCGGATAGAAGCGAGGATATTTTTTTGTGATGGCATCGAAATCGGAGAGTGCCTCCTTGTTCTTGCCCTGTTCAAGGCGTATAAGTCCCCGGTTGTAGAGAGCGTGGAAGTTTGCAGGATCGATTTTAAGGACGGTTGTCATGTCGTCTTCCGACCTGGAAAGGTCTTTCACCTCATATCTAAGCAAAGCGCGGTTAAAAAGAGCCGACGTGTTTTCCGGTTCAAGTTCAAGGGCATAGTTATAGTCGCTCATCGCTCCGAAGAAATCATCTGAATTATAACGGATGAATGCCCGGTTGACATAAAGGTCTGCAACTTCAGGACGCAATCTGATTGCTGCATCCATGTCTTCGGCTGCTTTATCCCATTCCTTTCGTTTCCATTCAATAGCCGCTCTCATAAGGTAGGGATTTATAAGGCTTTTTGAAAGCTTTAGAGCCGAATCAAGGTCTTCGAGGGCCGCAATTGTGTCGCCGCGTTCAAGATTAAGGCGACCACGGGCTGCGAATCCTTCCTCAAATTTGGGGAATTGTCTGAGAAGAGTCGAGAATGTAGAATCGGCGCTTTCATATCTTTTAAGGTCAGTCTGAGCCACCGCCTTATAAAATAGAAAATATTTGTCTATTGGATTATGAGTCAATCCAACGTTATAGTCTTCGATCGCTACTTCTTCTTTACCAAGGCACAGGCGAGCAAATCCTCTGACCTTATATGCCTCTGTCTTGAATTTGTTAAGCTCGATTGCTTTGTTGCAGTCTGCCTCTGCACCTTGGTAATCATCAAGATTGAGCTTTGCTATTGCTCTATATAGATATGGGTCGGCGAGATATGGCTTAGCCTTGATTGCCTGGTTGAAATACTGTATAGACAGCATGTAGTCTTCCATCGAAAGAACATTTCTTCCTATGGTGAGTACCTGCTCTGCGTTGACTTGTGCCTGCAGGGCAACAGACGACGATGCAATCCCTACTGCAAGAAGCAGGGAACGCATGGAGATGTCAGGTGTAATAGACGTTGGAATTTTCATAACTAAGCGCAAAATTAACAAATTTTTGCGACGCTTACTGCAAATGAAAGCCTAAACTGCTATTAAAACTCGTTTAATCTTCTTAGAAAATGTTTAAAAATATGGAATCATGAAAAATGTTTAGTCCCATTTATGGAAATATGGGATTTTTTTAGTAATTTTGCGCGAATTATTCTGCGCTGAACATTGAAAATCGATTTGTTTAATAAAAGATAACAATTCAGGGCAATCAAATAAAACGGAAAATAACAATCTTCATTATATGATCAACATTACTTTCCCCGACGGCGGCGTGAGAGAATATGAGTCAGGCGTGACTCCTCTTCAGGTTGCAGAAAGCATAAGCCCGCGTTTTGCCGCTGATGTCCTTGCCGCCAAAATAAATGGCCAGGATTGGGATATATCCCGTCCGATAGCAGAGGATGCGAAAATAGAGCTTTTTAAATGGGATTCAGAGGAAGGCAAGCATGCATTCTGGCATTCTTCCGCCCACCTGCTCGCCGAGGCTCTTCAGGAACTTTATCCCGGTGTCAAATTCGGTATCGGTCCTGCAATAGAAAATGGTTTTTACTATGATATAGATCCGGGAGAACACAAGATCACATCCGAAGATTTCAAGAAAATCGAGGATAAGATGATGGAGCTTGTTGCACGTAAAGAAGATATTGTCAGGTCAGATATTTCTAAGGCTGATGCCCTCAAGATGTTTGGCGACCGTGGCGAAACTTATAAGTGCGAGCTTATCAGCGAACTTGAAGACGGACACATCACAACATACACACAAGGAAACTTCACCGACCTTTGTCGTGGTCCTCACATTCCTAACACGGCTCCCATTAAGGCAGCAAAGATTCTTTCTCTTGCAGGTGCCTATTGGAGAGGCGATGAGAAACGTAATCAGTTGGTGCGTGTTTATGGCATAACATTCCCCAAGAAAAAGATGCTCGACGAGTATCTTACTCTTCTGGAGGAGGCAAAGAAACGCGACCACCGTAAACTCGGCAAGGAGATGGAACTATTCACATTCTCTTCAACCGTTGGTCAGGGGCTTCCCTTGTGGTTGCCGAAAGGTGCGGCTCTCCGCGACCGTCTTGAGCAGTTCCTTCGTAAGATACAGAAAAAATATGGTTATCTTCAGGTGATAACCCCGCATATCGGGAATAAGGCTCTTTATGTCACTTCGGGACACTGGGCAAAATATGGCAAGGATTCTTTCCAGCCTATTCATACACCAGAAGAGGGTGAAGAGTATTTGCTTAAACCGATGAATTGCCCTCACCATTGTGAGATCTACAAGTCAAGTCCCCGTAGTTATCGCGACCTTCCAATGCGCCTTGCAGAATTTGGCACCGTATATCGTTACGAACAGAGTGGCGAACTTCATGGGTTGACACGTGTGCGTGGATTTACTCAGGATGATGCCCATATTTTCTGCGCTGAAGATCAGATCAAAGGTGAATTCCTTAAGGTAATGGATATTATCCTCTATATCTTCAAGGCCCTTGATTTCAAGAATTATGAGGCTCAGATTTCACTTCGTGATCCAAAAAATAAAGAAAAATATATCGGATCTGATGAAAACTGGCATCTTGCGGAGAATGCTATTATTGAGGCATGTGCAGAGAAGGGACTCAAGGCTAAACAAGTTGAAGGCGAGGCTGCGTTCTATGGTCCTAAACTTGACTTTATGGTTAAGGATGCAATTGGCCGCCGTTGGCAGTTGGGTACAATTCAGGTGGATTACAACCTGCCTGAACGTTTTGGGCTTGAGTATACCGGTAGCGACAACCAAAAGCATCGTCCGGTGATGATTCACCGTGCTCCTTTCGGCTCAATGGAAAGATTTGTGGCTGTCTTGCTTGAACACACAGCTGGCAAACTTCCTCTTTGGTTAATTCCTGAGCAGGCTGTTGTGCTTCCCATCAGTGAGAAGTTTAACGACTATGCTCGCAAGGTTGTAGAAGTTCTCGACGAGAACGGAGTCAGGGCTTTTGTAGACGACCGCAATGAGAAGATCGGAAAGAAAATCCGCGACAATGAACTCAAAAAAGTGCCTTATCTTTTAGTCGTAGGCGAAAAAGAGGCACAAAATGATGAAGTTTCTGTAAGAAAACAGGGCGAAGGTGATAAAGGTACGATGAAAATCGTTAACTTTGCAGCCGAATTGAATGCAGAAATCGCATCAATGATAAAATAAACATAAAAAAATCAAAGCTGCTCTAAAGAAAAGCAACAACTGAATGGAGAAAAAACCACAATTTTCAGGTCCTCGCCGACCTGCCCCGGCAGGAGCTCCACGCCCACCTCGTCCGGCAGGAGCCGCAACTCCGGGACAGAAACCACGTCGCGGTGCCGACCGTAACAGCAAGGACCCTTATGTTATCAACGAACACATCCGGGCACGAGAAGTGCGTCTGGTTGGCGACAATGTCGAGCAAGGTATTTATCCACTTGACAAGGCATTACGTCTTGCAGAGAAATTGGAACTTGATCTTATTGAGATATCGCCTAACGCAGAGCCGCCTGTATGCCGCATTCTGGATTATCAGAAATTCCTCTATCAGCAGAAGAAACGCCAGAAAGAGCAGAAACAGAAAGCTGCTAAAGTGGTTGTCAAGGAGATTCGTTTCGGTCCCCAGACTGACGACCATGATTATAACTTCAAGCTGAAACACGCTATCTCCTTCTTGAAGGAGGGTTCAAAGGTGAAAGCTTATGTTTTCTTCCGTGGACGATCCATCCTGTTTAAAGAGCAGGGAGAGGTTCTTCTTCTTCGTTTTGCAAACGATCTTGAAGAATACGGAAAAGTGGAAATGATGCCGGTGTTGGAGGGAAAGAGAATGATTATTATGATTTCCCCTGTTAAGGCGTCCCCAAAGAAAGAGAATAAGGAAAAACCGGTGCGACCGGCTGAAGTTAAACAACCTGAAAACGATCCCGAAGAAGTTGATGCTTCTGAGGAAGAGTAAATAAAAATTGTAAGAGACCGTAGGCACATCGTGCCGAGGTGAATTTTAAACAACTAAATTTTTACAAAATGCCAAAGGTAAAGACCAATGCCGCGTCTAAGAAGCGTTTTGCGCTCACCGGCACAGGGAAGATTAAAAGAAAACACGCTTACCACAGCCACATTCTGACAAAGAAGTCAAAGAAGCGTAAAAGAAACCTTGACCACACAACTCTCGTGGACGGTGCCAATGCACGTCAGGTGAAGGAACTTCTCAACCTTCGTTGATCTGTCGGAGTAATCTTCCAAATGGAATGATGGCTAAAGCCTGAATTCTTCAAATCATTTTTATCATTCAATTATTAACCGAATGTGCAGCACTGCAAGAGCAAAATAAATGCCGCTGACATTCAAAAACTGAACAAAAATGCCAAGATCAGTCAATCATGTTGCCTCAAGGGCAAAAAGAAAGAAAATACTGAAACTCACTCGCGGTTACTATGGAAGCCGTCGTAATGTGTGGACCGTTGCCAAGAATACTTGGGAGAAAGGTCTTACTTATGCATATCGCGACCGCAAGCAGAAAAAACGTAATTTCCGCGCTCTCTGGATTCAGCGTATCAACGCAGCTGCCCGCATGGAAGATCTTTCTTACAGCAAGCTTATGGGCCTTATCCACAAGGCTGGCATAGAGATCAACCGTAAGGTGCTCGCAGACCTCGCAATGAATAATCCTGAGGCTTTCAAGGCAATCGTAGACAAGGTAAAATAAATTTTCTGAGTCAACGATAAAATAAAGAGGAGACGGTGTTAACATTGTCTCCTCTTTTTAGTAAGGCAGCTGATTCTTATGATTCCGCTGCCTTAAGTTAACTGTTGGTATCGTATTATTATCGGTTTATGTCGTAGCCTTGAGCCTTAAGATAATCAAGAATCTTATAGCTCATGGCGTGTCGGTAGTAATCAAGGATGTGATCACACCAGTCATTATCAGACGTTCCACCTGCACGTGTGGCATTATAGTTTTTGACTATATCATCATATTTCTCAAGGTCGTCAACTAATTTATCTTCGTCAGAGCAATATCGGTTCTTGAAGAAAACAGTCTCGTTCGGTTGCTTTGGTTTCAAATCAGGATGTTCACGAGGCACACCGAGAGCAAGACCGCAAACAACAAACACGCCTTTAGGCAGATGGAGTAGTTCGGCAACTTTTGCAGGGTCAACAGTACGTAAATAACCTACACAGTTGCTTCCAAGTCCGGCAGCTTGAGCAGCCACCACTGCGCTCATCATGGCGAGGGAAGCGTCAATAATGCCGATTATTGTTCCATCCATTGTGTTTGTGAAAGGAGGAACGTCAAAACCTTTCTTTTCTGCAAGTCGAGTGATTTTGTTGTAGTCAGAGCAGAAGATAAGAAGACGGTTACATGTCTTTAGCTGCTTTTGATTAGTAAGGGCATACAATTCCTCTTTGAGAGCCTGATCGTCAATGTCGATCACTGAGAACTGTTGTCCGTTATAACTTGTCGGAGTGTTGCGTATAGCATCAAAAATAAACTGCATGGTTTCCTCTGGAATTATTTCCCTTTCGTAGCGGCGAACGCTTGTGCGGTTGAGGAGTGCGTCTTTAACTGATTCCATGTTTTTAAATTTAAGATAATTTGATTGAAAGAAAGCCGATGAATTGGCGATTTGCCATATCATCGGCTTTTATAATAGCCACATCAAAGGATTTGTGATGAAACTCCGAATGACAGGTTTTGAGTGCCACCGAATCTTTGTAATCCGCCTGCGCTCGCAAGAGCACCGTCCAAAGGACGGGGGGCCCGCCATTGAAGCGGCAGCTGGTCTCGGTATTTCATATTAGTTTGATGAGTTTCCCAAATATTACTTTGATGTGGTATGGGGAAACCGGAACTCTCTTGTTCCGTTATATCTTTACAACGCAAAGTTAATAGTAAAGGTTGATATTTGCAATATCTATCTTGAAAAAGTTATCTACAAGGTTTTTGTTTAGTTGATGTGAATCGTATGCATATATGAGAATCGATCATATATGAGTGTTGATTATTTTAAGGCTATATAGGTTGGAAGACCTGTCTTATATAAGTCAGGATCAGCTGCAAAATCAGGTGTTTTCAACTTCAGCAGGGTATTGAAATCGTTAATCTTATGGTTCAAAATTGTTCTCACCATCTTGCCTCGCAATTCTTTTAGTTTACCGGAATGTGGTGTCTTAAGATTCCCCTCATCTCCTATAGTTTTAAAATCTGCTTTCATCACCTTTGCAAACGCCTTTATAATTTTCCAGTCAAGGTATTTTGCGGCTTCTCCCGGAAGAAGGTCAAGCACTTCAGTTTCCCCAACGTTTTTCAGGTGTTTTACAAATGCTATAGTGAGCTTTGATTTCCAAAATTTTGACAGTTTACCTCCATCGGGGGAGCAATCTGCATTGAAATCCAATCTATAAGGTTTTATGATATCTTGTGGATTCAATAATCCATATAGTGAGGATATGATTAAAACATGGTTGTTTGAATATTTCAAAGCTTCTTCTCCTAATGAAGGAATATCGATGCCACGGAATACTTCACCTGTGAATGCTTTCAATGCGCTACATCCGGTTGATTTGTTAGGGAATTCATAAAACATATGTGCGGCTTTCATTGCAAGAGCCGGACTTATCGATATGCTCTTAGATAGTTGTGTTGTGTCGAAACCTGAAAGGTATTCAACAATCCTATCAGCCTCTTTTTCAAAAAGGGGGGTGTGGTCGCGGTATTCTTCGGGGTAAATTTCTTGCTCCCGGGAAGTCATTGTTTTTGATTCAGCTATGAGAGTAAGCATGGATAGGGGCGTTTAGGGTTTAGGGTTTGGGGTAGGGAGGAGAGAAAAGAAAAACGGAGCTAAGGCCTCAACCCCGGCTCCGTTTTGTCGCGATAGCATTGTTTTATTATTTTATTGGCAATGTCGGCGACAATTACCTTATATCTATAAGACGTGAAAAACTGCAAAATGTTTAATATAGATCGTTAAATTAATATAATTTAACAAATGTCTTGGCTTAATGAACGCGACCTTAAGTTTATTCACTTCTTTTTTCTACGAAAAAATGACAGCACTTTACGAGCAGTCCCGAAGAGAGAGAAACCTATCATTGCATAGTCAAGGTAGTTTAATCCGGTCATTAGTTTACCGGCAATCATTCCAATTTTACCCGGAATCGAACCAGACGCAGAAGCTGCAGAAGAGAAGGGATTTGCCTTCTGCATGTCGCGGAGATTCCGATTGATTTTGGTTTTACAGAATTCTTTCTGAAGAGTCACCAATGCACGTTGATATCTGATTTCTTCCAGCGTGTAACCTTTAAATTTGGTAGAAGGTTTGGTTATGTCTTTTGCGGCTTGTTCGCTTTTCTGGATTTCATTCATGGCAATCAGGATTCAGAGTGATGATTTTTTTCAAGGAAAAGGCGAGTGATGAATCTTGCAACAGGAGTGATGATAAGCACTTTCCTGAACACGAAGACAAGAACCATCACAATAGCCACAATACCTCCGACGCTTAAGTAAGCTAAAGCGGGCGCCATAAACAGTTTGAAAACCCCTACTAAAGCGAATAGCAGCATAATCAGAAGAGGAAGGAGGAGCAGCATGCATATCCCTCCAAGTATAAGGGTGCTCATCAGGATTATGACTTTCTCAGCGGCTGTGAGCTTTACATATTCCACTTCAAGCTTAGCCCAATTCATTCCTTGGGATATTATTTCTTTAATTTCGTCTGTGATTTTTGCTTTCATAAGCAGAGGTTAGAGTATTGAGTCAGTGTGAGCCTGACTTGATTGTCTAAAAATGAGGGAGTGGATTCCACCCCCTCATTATTTTATCATGAAAAAAGAATGATTATTCTTCAGCATTTGCAAGTTCTGCCACGAGAGCGTCGACCTCGTCATCACTGATCTTGATGCCTTTTCTCTTAAGGATCGAGCAAATTTTGGCACGGACATCAGCACCTTTCTCGGGAGCAAGAAGGAGAGCGGCACCACAACCTACGATTGCACCGCCAAGAAATGCATAAAGGATATTGAGAGCTTTCATATCTTAATATTTATTCGATTTAATGATTTATTTCTCTTGAGAACATACATTGCTCATAGAGCGTTGTCAATATGGTCTTCGATTTCGTCAACAAGTTCTTCCATTTTGGATTTCTTGAGACTTATTCCTTTCTCTTTGAGAACTTTCATGATTTTCTTACGAGTGTCGTCACCTTTTTCAGGGGCTACGAGAAGACCTACTGCCGCTCCGGCGATTGCGCCGCCAATAACAGCGCAGATTACGTGAATTGCTTTCATTTTAGAGTATTTTATTTTAGATTGTTTAAATCAGATTGTTTTTAACTGCAAAAGAAGAATATGTTCATTATAACTCTTCAAAATATTTAACAATTAAAAATGAAAAATGATTAACTGAATTGTGGATTTTTTTGATAATCTTCTTCAGGACGTTGATTTGTATCTAATTATTCAGACCTATATACGTCCGATCAGGCGTATAAGTCTAAATAAATCAGTGATAGACACATTTAATCAACGTTTTTATATCATTGATATTGCTAAGATGATAGCCTTTTTTCTGTTCAGAGCATTTGTATTTTGTTAGCTCCTGTTTCAGTTGAATAAGCTAAAACGCCTTGTTCTGACAACTCGACCATACGGAAATCTCCTTCAGGAGTAATCATTTTCACGTGGCTGTCATCAATCATGGTCATGAATGGGAGTGCCTCCTCGTCATTGACTCCTACAGACCATGTCTGAGTATCTTCTTCAAACAAGAGACGCACTACATCGCCATTTGGGGCGGTGATGTCATAGCCTTTCCCGTCACATGCTATGTAGTATTTCCCTTGGTCTGTATCAATCACTTTTGTGGATGCCTGCACCGGATTATTACCGCTCCAGAATTCAATTGAATTAAGGATCAATAAATCTGCTACAGAAGTAACCTCATAAACTGGAAGAATCCAAAATGCAAAGAACACAAGTTCATTTACAAATTTAGATCCCACCTGGTTATTCCAGCTCAATACTTTATTGGTGAGAGAGAAGCTGCCTATGCATGATTGCAATGGTAGCGTAGCTGCGACCAAAAGTATCGCACCGACAGAGATGTAGTTTTTTTTCATAGATATAGTATATAGTTGAATTATCTGTTAAACATTTTTAATATATGAAGGGTTCATTTGCTACGGCTGACGAAATAATTATAGACACTCATAACCTTATCAACGAATTCAGTTGTCTCTCTTCCTCTGAAGTATCCGTTTTTGACAACCGGATCATTATAATATTGAGGTCTTGATTTCATCAAAGCTGCCTCGCTTACATTGCCGAGCCATTTTGTGCTGTCAAGTCCAAATTTATCAGCAAGAGCAATAGAATCGAAAATATGTCCGAGCCCGCAGTTGTATGCAGCAATCACGAACATTAATCTTTCATCCTTGTCAGGCACTTTGTCGACTAATGAGGAATCAAGTTTTTTGAGCAGTTTAGCCGCTGCCAGAATATTTCTGTCAGGGTTGGATAAGTCGGAGGGATCAATCCCCATTGCTTGAGCAGTGACAGGCATAAGCTGCATTAAACCTTGAGCACCCGCCCATGAAATAATGTCGTTGTTAAATCTCGATTCGTTGAATCCTATTGCGGCAAGCAATCTCCAGTCATATCCGGAAACATGGGCATGCCGTTTGAACGAATCATCATAGACTGATATTTTCCCTCCCTTTTTTATATTTAGTCCCAGAGATTTTACAGGGTCTTCATAGGGGGTCGGATTCTTGCTTATCTCGAAATATTTTTTGTAGATTTCTTTCATCATATCAGAATTGTCTCTACGTTTTTCCCACGTATCGATACGCGAAGCAAGAGAATCGAGATCGTTCCTAACCGCCCATGAAGAATATTGATCAAGACTGATTTTCATATCTATGTCGAGTCTCGGATAGTAAGACTTGTTTAGCTCTGCTATATCAGAGTCGACAACGGTCAGGGGAATCTCTCCGAGATCGACCATTCTGATAAGGTCTTCGGTGATCAGGGAATCCTTATTGATAGGAACTATATTGATTCCTCCTCCCAGTTCCTGATTAAGGTTGTTCAGGCGATAATGATATTTAGAGTCTTGTTCCACATATATAGTCTTGCCGACAAGTTGTGTGACATCAGATATCTTGTCTTTTCCGTCAGGCTGGACAAGGACTTGCCATGTCACTTCCTTATATCCACAATGCTTTGCAAGATTCTTGTATTCTTCAATGACAGGTATGGGATAAGCAGCAAGATCAATATCTCCATTCTCGATCATATTGAGTAAGGATTGGAGTGTGGGAGCCACTTTGAGGTCAAGCACAAGGTTTTCATCATTTGCGAAACGCTTGACATTTTCATAGTCAAATCCCATTTCCTGTCCTCTATAGTTGAAATACGATGTGGGTCCATAGAGTGTGGCAACGTGAAGGGTGTCAGGAGGGGCATCTTCCGCGTTGGTTGAAGAATTATGATTTTTCCCGCCACACGAAACGGAAAAGAGCAATAATCCGAGTGCTGATATATGTAGAAATGAATTTCTCATAAGATTTACGCAAAATTACGAAAAAGATTTTCAATTATGATCTCGAATTGTTAATAATGTTAATAAAAATTATATAGGTTTCTTAAATCAGCAATATTAATGGCATTTTTGGCAAATTTAGAAGAGTGTCAAAACTTTTATACCGGGATAAAATAAAAAACGCTCCTTAGTGATAAGGAACGCATCAAATAGTTTGACTTTTTTTAATTCTGTCTTATTTGTGAGAAGATACATAAAGGTAAACTTCTGCACTTGCAAGACAATGATTGACTGTGCGGAATACGTCCGCTGCTTTTTTGACAAATTTACTCATAATAGTGTAATTTTTAAAAGAGTAATTTTAATGAAACCTAAAAACTATATTGACTCTCTCTTGAGTCTTTGAGTGTGTTATTTTTACTGATATAACCTAAAAACGCTGCAAAGTTAGTAAAAGTTTTCAATATATGCTATAAAATTATGTTATAAAACATAATTTTGAATTGTTCATTAATTAATATAGAACTATTAAATTTGTAAAAACAAAGAAAAATAGAGAATGGAAGAAAAAGACCAATTAAACGAACATAACAAACAGGAGTTCCCGCCAATGCATACAGCAGAACATTTGCTTAACGGCGAAATGGCGCGAAGGTTCAGTTGTGGAAGGGCATTTAGCGCACATGTGGAACGCAAGAAATCAAAACTTGATTATTATTTGCCGAAAGCATTGACAAATGAAGAGATTAAGGATTTGGAGAACTATATTAACAATATAGTGAAGGAAGATGTTGCTGTTACAGAAGAATATATCACGCAAGAGGAAGCGAAAAACAGGTTTGATATGAGCCGTCTTCCCGAAGGAGCTTCTGAAACGGTGAGAGTTGTGCATGTCGGGGACTATGATCAGTGTCTATGTGCAGGTTCGCATGTAAAGTCTACTTCAGAGATTGGTGAGTTTCGTATATCAAGCACACGTTGGCAAGATGGCGTGCAGCGCATTGTCTTCAAATTATCAGTCCAATAGTAACCCGGAAATTGTGCTTAAAAAATATGTTTGAAACCGATGTTTTATAACATATACAAAATGGGAATAAAACTCAAATATTTATAGTATATTTGGGCGATGAAACATGTGTGTCTTCTTGAGATGTATCGAAAAAGAGGATGAGCACATAAGATTCCCTAACCATTAAATCAGTCTATATTATGAAAATCGGAATCCCAAAAGAGATCAAGAACAATGAGAACCGTGTAGGCGCAACACCGGCAGGGGTAAAAGAACTCGTTAGACATGGTCATGAAGTTTATGTTCAGCACACAGCTGGTGAGGGAAGTGGTTTCCCTGATGAAGAGTATAAGGCTGCCGGAGCGGAGATTCTTCCTACTATAGAAGATGTTTATGCTGAGGCTGACATGATAATCAAAGTAAAGGAGCCTATCAAGCCTGAATATAAACTCATAAGGAAAGATCAGGTGATTTTTACGTATTTTCATTTTGCGTGCGAACTTGAGCTTACGGAAGCCATGCTCGAAAGCGGAGCGGTATGCATAGCATACGAGACAGTCACCGACCGAGATCACAGGTTGCCATTATTGGTGCCGATGAGCGAGGTTGCCGGGCGAATGTCGATACAGGAAGGAGCCCGTTTCCTTGAAAAACCGCAAGGTGGCAGAGGTGTGCTTTTGGGAGGTGTTCCCGGAGTAAAACCTGCAAAAGTTCTTGTTCTTGGAGCAGGTGTAGTAGGAAGAAATGCAGCTTTGATGGCGGCAGGTCTTGGTGCTGATGTGACAATTGCAGATATCAATCTCAACACTCTTCGTCATTGTGCAGAAGTGATGCCTAAGAATGTAAAGACACTCTTCTCTTCTCGTCATAATATAGAACTCGAGTTGCCGGATACGGATCTTGTGATCGGATCAGTGCTTGTACCCGGTGCCAAAGCTCCTCATCTTGTTACAAAGGATATGGTCAAGCTTCTGAAAAAAGGTTCGGTTATGGTTGATGTTGCCGTTGATCAGGGAGGTTGTTTTGAGACAACACACCCAACCACTCATTCTGAACCGACTTATGAGGTAGACGGGGTGATCCAATATGCAGTGGCAAATATTCCGGGAGCAGTTCCTTATACATCAACAATGGCATTGACAAATGCAACACTTCCGTATGCACTCCGTCTTGCAGATCTTGGCTGGAAAGAGGCATGTAAGAGAGATCCGGGTCTTGCCGAAGGAGTCAATGTGGTTGATGGTAAGATTGTCTATAAAGCGGTTGCCGAAGCTTTTGATATGGCTTACACTCCACTCGAGTTGTAATCAGAAATATAATGAAATATAGATATCTACTCACAGCAGCCTTAGGGCTGCTGTGTTTTTCAGGGATAAATGCAGTTAATCCGTACCTTCCTCTTTGGGAACATATTCCGGATGGAGAACCTTATATATTTGAAGATCCGGATAACCCGGGAAAGAAAAGAGTGTATATCTACGGATCTCATGACATGTTGAAAAACATGTATTGCGGTACGGATCTTGTGGTATGGTCAGCACCGGTTGATTCTCTTGATAAATGGAGATATGACGGAGTGATTTTTGAAGTCAAGACTGATAGCGAAGGGAACCTTCTTCATGAAGATGGAAGGGGAGATGTGCTTT
>CAJTZQ010000062.1 GCA_910583795.1 uncultured Muribaculaceae bacterium | reverse complement strand
TGGACAACATCACCTCAGGCGATTACGAACGCTACTACGAGGATATGTATAAAAACCGCTGATTTTTTCAATAAAATCACCCTCCGTAAAAAGGGTTAAGCAGCTTTTAAATATTCTTATTTATTCAACATTTGAATAAACTAATTATGTACTCATATCATTGATTTATAGCACCCGATTGAAATTAATTGCAGCGGAATTGACTTCGTGTTACCTACTCCATCCACACATCCCGAAGTCAGCTCCGCTGCAATTTTTATGATTTCATTACTAATTGACTAATTTAAGTTTCGCAAGCTCACTTCATAACCCTCAACTTCCGCTTGCGAAAGTTGAATTGACTAAGCTTGCCATTAGAATCAAAATACACAACACTTGGAGCGGTTCAGACGTTTTATAATAGATATGGATAGATTATGTAATAAAGCCGGCAGGATGCAGACGGATTACTAATTTGTATGAATTATGAAATTTGAGAAATTATGAAAGGGATAAAACATATCGGCATAAGAGGTCGGATACGCGCTCTTATACTCGCCTCGGCGGCGTCCGTGGGGCTATTATTTTCAGGATGTTCTTCCACCGGACTTAACATGGACTCCCTGATGAGCGGCGCCTCGAAAGCTCTTCAGGCTGCGACAGTATCGGATTCGCAGATTCAAAGTTATGTGCATGAATACATACAATATTCCGACCAACAAAACAAGGTGGCACCCGCATCCAACCCCTATTCCAAACGGCTTGCCAAACTTACGCAAGGTCTTAATTCAGTTGACGGCGTACCCCTCAACTTCAAAGTCTATCTTACAAACGACGTCAATGCATTTGCCTGTGCCGACGGAAGCGTGAGAGTGTACTCCGGTCTTATGGACCGCATGACCGACGATGAAGTGCTTGGAGTCATCGGTCATGAAATCGGACACGTGGCTCACAAAGACACCAAAAACGCATTCAAACAGGCACTTCTAAATTCAGCAATTCTCGACGGCATAGCCTCTACAAGTTCAACGGCAGCTGCATTGACTCAATCCCAGCTTGCACAACTCGGTTCTTCTCTTGTCAGCGCCAAATATTCAAGGAAACAGGAAAGCAATGCCGATGACTATGGTTACGACTTTCTGAAAGCAAACGGCAAAAATCCATGGGCGATGGCTATGGCATTCTCAAAACTGGAATCGATGGAAGCCGGAGCTCAGACAAACGGAATGGCTCAGATGTTTTCATCACACCCCGCCACTCAAGACCGTATCAACCATATCATAGACCGCTGCCATAAAGACAACATCACTCCTCCCGCAGGTTGCAATCTGAAATAATAGAGTGCATAACAAAACTGCCAGAAACCTCCTCAAAAAAATATGAGACCGGGAAAGTCGGAAATATAACATACGGCTTTCTCCGGTTTTATTTTTTTCTGAAGGATATTTTTATTAACTTCGCGCAAGACTCTTATTTTAATCAGTCAACTTTCGCAAGCGAAAGTTGAAGGTTATGAGGTTAATCTCCAATTGTAGATATATCTTTCTTCCTTGGATATTATGTATAGACATAACACTTTAACACCATAACATCCAAACCTTAAGTGAACTTGAGAAACTTAAATTACCAATATCCATTTTTAAACAATCTGATTATGAAAAAGCATTACTCTTCAATTTTACGGACAGCAATCTTTTTCGGAATTGCAGGAGGATTAACCGGTTCATGCGGGTCTGATAAAAATAAAACAGACGTTGGAGCGGTGAAATCTCTTAACAAATGTCCTGTAGTGGCCGAAAAAGTAGCATTGGGGAACGACACTTTGATTGTAGCGGATATCAATCTTGCCGATGAGACGATTCTTCTTAAGCTATCAGACATCGCGGATGACATCAAATTGATAAAACTTGACAACAATGATGAAGCTCTGACAGGACAGGGTATGACCTGGGTGACAGAAAAACGGATCATCATATATTCAGAAGGGGTGGTGAGACAATTTGATCATACCGGAAAATATCTCGGCAAGATAGGCAATAAAGGTCAAGGTCCGGGAGAATATACCATAGCCCCCTATGACATATATGTTGATGAAGAGGCAGGACGCATATACCTGTCTCAATATAGTGCGACGGATTTATTTACATATAATGCCGCCGACGGAACTTTCATAGGGAACATTCCTTTGGCTCACACTCTTGAAAAAGGAAGAATCAACGTAGATACAAAAAATGAAACCGTCACTGTGGCAGCAATGCCTTTCGAAGATTCCGAAGATCTTTCCAATATCTGGACTCAGGATTTAAAAGGAAATGTCAAGACGGCTGTCACCAAACCGTGGATTGCCACCGAAAGAGATTTTTCAAATGAAATCTTTGCAGGCAACTCTGCCGGAACTACAGGCTTTGACTACAGCATGTTCTACTTGGCACCACGCGCCGACTCTTTGTATGTTTACCACGAAAACGACCTGCATCCGGTCTTTACCTCCTCATTAGGCAGCAAGCCTGATAAAATACCGATGCATGAATATCTCTCCACACCTTCATTTTTCGCTGTAGTGCTTTTTGACCAACCGGAGCCAGCGGGGGAAATGTCGTATATCATCCCGTCGACAACGCCATTTATAGTCGACCGTAAATCATTGCGCGGTAATTTCGCCCATCTGATGCTTGACAAATTCGGTCCGATCGTGATAGAAGACAATTGGCTGCAACAATCTTCAGCCAAGTTTTTTTCAATGACTTTTGATCCGGGTGTACTTTTAGACATGATGGATAAAGCTCCTCAAGAACATGAAGCTGTAGACAAACCTGTGATAGATTTGATGAATACCCTCAAAGAAAGCATAAGCCCTGATGACAACAATTATGTTATAATCGGGAAATGGAAGAAATAATATACTCCAATTAAATTTGACGGGATAGAAAAGGCTCTTGCATTCTTTTATCCCGTCATTTTTTTGTAACTTCCCTTATATAGTAATTGATAAATATTTAAATTAATTATCGTTTACGGTGTAACATTCCTGTTGTTTTATAGTCATTATTATAGAAACAAGGCGACGTGATCGCCTTCCAACAATCTCTTGACATTATACACTGTAACACGTTTTACTGTAAAATGCAAGAAAAAAGAGATTTATCTAACTGATGAACGAGATCCGGTTCAAAAATTGCGTGATGCCGCTCCATAAATCACTCTACGCCTACGCGCTCACTATCCTCAGGGATGAGAGCGATGCGCAAGATTGTATCCAGGAAGCATTCACCCGCCTTTGGGAAAACCGGGAACGTCTCGGAAAGATAGACAACATTGGAGCATACGCTACTGTGACTGTAAAGAATATAGCCCTCACCATGCTAAACAGGTCACGCAATGCGTTCTCTCCATACGGCGACGATCCTCCCGACATCCCTGATTCAGGCGCGTCGCCGGCAAACATGGCGGAAGCCCGCGACGATGTCAGACAAATGGCACGCCTGCTCCGGGAATTACCCGACAACCAAAGAAAGGTTATCACTCTGAGCACTATGGCGGGACTCTCCACCTCGGAGATAAAAGAAGCTACCGGTCTCTCTGAAGATAATGTAAGGGTACTTCTTTCAAGGGGACGGAAAAAACTTCGGGATCTCTTCTCAAAATCATAAACTCTCACCTCATTAAACAAGCAAATATGGCAAACAACGACATATATACCGTCAGACAACTGACTGAAAAATTCTTCAACGCTACCCTTTCCGATCAAGAATCGGAGAGACTCTCAGGATATGCCGAAGACCTTACGGGACCGAATCCATCTTTTGAGGTCAACGACATGCAGCTTCTAAATGACCTTGAGCTTATAAAATCGCTCAACAGTCATTCAGAAGCATCCCTGAAGGCTCTTGCACTTCAAACACCCCCGGAGCTTGAACAAATATTGGATAACCAGATTTCCAAACTCGCCCGATCAAGCAGACGACGTTTGATATTCAAACGGTTAATTCCCATGACAGCCGCAGCTGCAGTCGTTGCAGTTGTTGCCACTGTTGGATTTAAAGCAACTGAGGGAATAAATATGGAAAATCCTCAAAAGCTGCAATATGCTTCCACACCCGACAATGCGGAAGCAGGGAAACAATCTTCGCCCCAACTTACAGGCTCTTCTAAAAGCCCTTCCTTTATAGAGATCAACAAACCTGTGGAACATGTCGCCGCAAAGGTATCCAATTCACCGGCATTGCATCAAGCATTGTCGGTACAGACAGCTCAGGCACTATCTGCCGTAGCTATAGCCACTGAACCTGAAAAAATTAATCTTCCATATTTTTCAGATCCGGTGATCGACGTGATGCCTATGATCGCAGCAGCATCTATTGATCCATCCAACATCGTTATTCAACCGTTATCCACTCTTAGTCAAACGGTTTGCAATGTCTATGAATCAGTGGATGCCGTCTCTTCATCTTTCGCCGGAATTGCCGAGACATTGGATTTAGTCAACTCTTCCCTATCTCTGTTGGCTGCAACCGGAAGTGAAATGCAATAAGATTATCTATCCATCAGTTAAATAATTAAACCTAACCATAAATTATGAATACTCTCATAAGACTTCTTCTCTTCATCATTATCGGGATTTCTTCTTCGACAGCTTTCGCTGCCAATCCAAAGAAGTATTTTGAAGACCTATCCTCAAATCCCAATTTTGACTACACCTATGTATCCCCTCTCATGCTTCAGGCAATGGGTGATCAGTATCTTTCGCAGGAGAGATCCGGAGGTCTTCCTGTGAAAAGCAGTCAAATCACATCCATTGAAACCATTTCTACAAATGGAGACGGGATGAACGAAAAACTCTGGAAAGCAATCACCTCAATAAAAAAAGACAACAAGCTTGAGACTCTCACTACAAAGAAAAAAGACTTCTATCGTTATGATGTTTTCGCAAAGCTGTCAGGCGATCATAAATATTTCACCAATCTGCTCGTCATAACCCAAGACGGTGCCGAAAATGTGAGTGTGGTCTATATGGAAGGGAAAATCCCAGTGAATTCAAATTTAAAATATTCTCTGACTCAATAACCGTGAGTGGCGTCGACACGCCAAAAAATTGAGGCAATTATAGAGGAGATTACCCAAATAATTAAACCTTATCGGCAAGGATTTGTCTAAAATAAAATAGTGTGTTTCTTAACACACATAAAATGATACCAAATGAAAAAGCGAATCATACCATTTATATTAGGCAGCATGGCATTATTAGCGGCCTGTAGCCACCAGAAACCCAAATTGGAAATATCCCTCTCTGATAAATTTGAAGGACAGACTGTAGAACTAATCAATTTTCTTGACTCAACATCAATCTCTTCGGCTATCGTCAAAGATGGAAAAGTTGTGTTTGAAAATATTCCCCAAAAACCGGTATTCGCTTCGGTACTTATCGATGGAAGGACGCGAGCCTTCTACATTTCTGAGGAAGGAACCGCTACTTTGAACGACTCTACCTCAACTGCTGTCGGTACGCCTTTGAACGACAAGTTTTCGACACTCCTGTCGCAGCTTGATTCAATAGAAAACCTTGACGACATGCCGACTTATGTGGATTTTGTGGAGAAGAGTTACAATGATAACAAAAACAATCCCATCGGCTCGTATTTTGGAATTGAATGGATGAAATATGCCGATTATAATAAAGTTGACAGCATTCTTGCCGATGCTTCTGCCGACATTCAGAACTCTCCCAAGACTAAATATTACAAAAATTTCGCAAAACTTCGTGCCGCAACAGCTCCCGGGCAGCCTTTTGTTGATTTTGAAGGTGAAACAATCGATGGCGTGAACACAAACTTCTCTTCATTTGTTAAACCCGGTGTATACACTCTCGTTGACTTTTGGGCAAGCTGGTGTCCGTATTGCATTAAGGAGCTTCCTGAAATTGCTTCCCTCTACGAGAAATGGAAAGGCAATGGACTTGAAATAGTGGGAGTGGCTGTAAGAGACACGCCTGATGATTCCAAAGCCGCCGTAAACAAGCATAATATCACCTGGCCTGTGATCCTTAACACCCAACGGCGTCCATACGATATCTATGGTTTTTCAGGCATACCCCATCACATGCTGATAGGACCTGACGGAAAGATAGTATCTCGTGACGAATCTATTCAACAGATAGAAGCACGCCTGCAGGCAGCAAAGGATACGGCATCCAAATAATCCACCTCTATCTGTTATGGCAAAAAATGATATTTCGCAACCTCTCCCATACGACAAGCGCTCACTCAACCATATCATAGAAGACGCTATAAAGAAAAATTGGAACTTGATGGCACTATCTGATCTCGGCGGCATCAGTTTCAAATTCTCTGAAGTGGCTGAAAATGTTGAGAAACTTCATATCATTTATAATTCCGCAGGTATTAAACCCGGCGACAAAATAGCCATATGCGGCAAAAATTCCGCATGTTGGGCTGTAGTCTTTATCAGCTGCCTCACCTATGGTGCGGTGGCTGTTCCTATTCTTCATGAATTCAAGCCTGAAAACATACATACCCTTGTTAATCATAGCGAAGCGAAAATATTGTTTGTCGACAAGGCGATTTTCGAGAAACTTGATAAGGACAAACTTCCCTCTCTTATAGGGGCATTCTATATTTCTGAAGAAGGCTTAGCGTTCTCCAAAAGTAAAAAGCTTACGGAAACAAGGAATGACCTCAACAAGATATTCGGCAAAAAATATCCGCAAGCGTTCACTCCCGACAATCTGAATTATTTCCATGACAATCCGGAAGACTTGGCTGTGATCAACTACACTTCCGGCTCCACAGGAGCTCCCAAGGGAGTGATGCTCCCATTCCTGAGCATCTGGAGCAACATACGCTACAGTATAGACGATCTTGACTTCCTGAAACCGGGAGACGGAATGGTCAATATGCTTCCGCTCGGACACCTGTATGGAATGGTGATTGAAATGCTACATCCTTTCGTAAAAGGTTGCCATTGTCATTTCCTCACCAAGGTTCCGTCGCCTAAAGTGCTTCTCGGAGCTTTCGCAGAGGTGCGTCCCAAACTGATCATCACGGTGCCTTTGGTATTGGAGAAGATTATAAGATCAAAAGTTTTCCCGAAGATTCATACTCCATTGATGAGCGTATTGCTCAAAATACCTTTTGTCAACAACCGTATATATGGGAAAATAAAAGAAACTCTTATAAATGCATTTGGTGGTCAAGTGCTTGAAATTATCATTGGAGGCGCACCATTGAATGCCGAAGTGGAGAAGTTTCTTTACAGAATCGGCTTCCCGGTCACCGTAGGATATGGAATGACAGAATGCGGACCGCTTCTAACTTATGCTCCACCGGAAGAGTCAATCCCTCACACAGTAGGAAGGATAGTAGACCGAATGGAAGTAAAGATCGATTCTCCCGATCCTGAACATATTCCAGGCAACGTAATGGTCAAGGGTGACAACGTCATGCGCGGCTATTACAAGAATGAAGAGGCAACCCGTGAGGTGTTCCCACATAACGACGGATGGATGAATACCGGCGATATGGGAACCATTTCAAAAGACGGCATGATCTCAATAAGCGGACGCTCCAAGACTATGATTCTCGGACCATCCGGACAGAATATCTATCCTGAAGAAATCGAACAAAAGATCAACAATATGCCTTATGTGGCAGAATCACTTGTAATCGATGACCACGGCAAACTCGTGGCTCTGATTGTTCCCGACACGGATGCAGCCACAGCAAAAGGTCTATCGACCGCTGATGTTGATAAAATCATGGTCCAGAACATCAAGGACGTCAACAAAGATCTTGAGTCATACAGTAAGCTAAGCTCACACCGCCTGATGGACAAAGAATTTGAAAAGACTCCGAAACGAAGCATAAAACGCTTCTTATATCAAGTCTAAAACCGTTATAATGATAATAAAAATATTACGACCGGCTAAGGTTAGCCGGTCGTAATATTTTTATCCTAATGTATCAAATTCATCCATTTACGAGCGAAGGAGGGGTATACATCTTTTGTTGCTTTTCAAAGGTGCGGCACCATTGTTTTATTCCGCAGTCTTCACACTCTGGTTTTCGTGCCTTGCAAACGTATCTGCCATGTAGAATCAGCCAATGATGCGCTTTTGGAGCGATCTCTCCCGGAATATATTTCATCAAGGTTTTCTCTGTTGCTAACGGAGTCTTGGAATTGTTGGTCAAACCGATTCTGTTGCTCACTCGGAATACATGAGTATCTACCGCCATTGCAGCTTTATTCCATACAACGGCAAGCATCACATTGGCTGTCTTCCTTCCAACTCCGGGAAGTTTCATGAGGTTGTCGATATCTGAAGGCATTTCACCACCAAATTCCTCGACCAGCACCTTTGCCGCGCGAATGAGATGACGGGTCTTGTTGTTGGGGAAGGTTACACTCTTGATATACGGAAACACCTCTTCTTCTGTGGCAGAAGCCAACGAAAGGGGATCCGGATACGCCTCAAATAATGGTGGCGTCACTATGTTCACCCTCTTATCCGTGCACTGGGCAGATAAGATCACAGCCAAAAGCAAATGAAAAGGAGTGTCATAATGCAACTCGGTTTCCGGAGAAGGCATATTCTCCGAAAACCAAGCAATTATTCCGTTATATCTTTCTTTTGTAGTCAAGACAAATTTATTTTAGCGTGCGGATTCAAATTCAGCAAGGAAACGCACATCGTTTTCACTGAACATTCGGAGATCCTTTACGCGATATTTGAGGTTTGTGATACGCTCGATACCCATACCGAAAGCATAGCCGGAATATACTTCCGGATCAATTCCACAAGCTTTGAGCACATTGGGGTCGACCATACCGCAACCAAGTATTTCAACCCATCCTGTACCTTTACAGAATGCACATCCCTTGCCTCCACAGAGGTCGCAGCTTATATCCATCTCTGCAGAGGGCTCTGTAAAGGGGAAATATGAAGGACGAAGACGGATTTTAGTCTCAGCTCCAAACATTTCTTTAGCAAAATTCAGAAGCACCTGCTTAAGATCAGCGAAAGAAACGTTCTTATCAATATACAATCCCTCTACCTGATGGAAGAAACAATGGGCACGCGCCGAAATAGCCTCATTACGATATACACGTCCGGGACAAACGATACGAATGGGGGGCTGCGTCTTCTCCATCACACGAGTCTGGACAGATGAAGTGTGTGTGCGAAGCAATACATCTACCGGATTGCGGGAAATAAAGAAAGTGTCTTGCATATCGCGTGCCGGATGGTCAGCAGGGAAATTTAGTGATGAAAACACATGCCAGTCGTCTTCAATTTCCGGACCTTCCGCAATTGTGAACCCCATACCGGCAAAAATCCGGATTATATCATTCTTCACAATAGATAGAGGATGGCGGGAACCTACCGGGAACGGAGTCGCAGTGCGGGTAAGATCGATTGAAGATGCCTCACTGTCTGCACCTGCCTGCAATTGTTCTTTCAGGCTGTTGATCTTTTCTGTAACGTCATTTTTTAGTTCATTGAGTTTCTGACCCAATTCACGCTTGCTTTCCGCAGGCACATTGCGGAAATCTGCCATAAGACCCGAGACGATTCCTTTTTTGCTTAAATATTTAATGCGTAGTTCCTCCACCTCCTGTAGAGTGGAAGCTGTGGCGGCAGCCACTTCTTCTTTGATCCGGTTTATCTTATCAATCATTGTTGTTCTAATTGTAAAGTTTAGCACTCACATCACATGACAAAACCAGTGAAACGGCACTACTTTTCTTTCTTTCGCAAAATTACTAAAAAAATGTTGAATATCTTGTATCAAATATCCACTTTCGATGTTATTTAAGAAAGGCTTATGCTTTTGTAACTGTTTAAATTTATTTTTCGAAGAATTTGAGAGAATTCATCA
This sequence comes from uncultured Muribaculaceae bacterium, assembly GCA_910583795.1. Classification (GTDB taxonomy): domain Bacteria; phylum Bacteroidota; class Bacteroidia; order Bacteroidales; family Muribaculaceae; genus Lepagella. The sequence goes on along the minus strand of CAJTZQ010000062.1, from coordinate 12,286 downwards.
GAAAGATTTTCGATATTTATGATGAAGTTATGTGGATCCTTAATAACTGAATTAATATCAAAAAGATGACGGCAAAGATCTCAATGACAAGATAAAATATATTTCAAACAGTTTCTTAAATAGTGGCTTTCATCTTAGGAAGACTAAATCGCATTAGCCATAATATGTTTTTAGCTAAATCTACCTCCACATTAATTTACTAAAATTTATGGACACACAAAAACCTAAAATTTCATTTTCCGCCACCGCTTGCGGACTTCTGATCGGAATCGGGCTCCTATTGCTTGGGGTGCAAGTGAGACGCGGATTAACCAGCATTTCAGACAATCAGAGAGTGGTGACCGTACGTGGACTTTCAGAAAAAGAGGTTGCTGCCAACAAGGTGACCTGGCCTATCGTAAGCAAAGAAGTTGGAAACGATCTGCCTTCAATCTACTCAAACATCGAAAAAACAAATGCGGCAATACTTTCATTCCTGAAAACAAACGGCATAAAGGATGCCGAAATATCTGTCAATGCGCCGCAGGTTGTTGATATGCAGGCAGACAGATATAATTCCAATCCACTTCCCTACAGATATAATGTAACCAATGTAGTTGTGGTCACTTCTTCACAAGTAGACAATGTGCGCAAGCTAATAGAGCGTCAGACAGAGCTACTGAAACAAGGAATAGCAATTGTAGCAGGAGACTATCAATATCAAACCACTTATGAATATACCGACCTCAACACAATCAAACCGGGTATGATCGCTGATGCAACAAAGAATGCAAGGGAGGCGGCAAACAAATTTGCCGATGATTCTGACAGCGAACTCGGCAAGATCAAGACAGCATCGCAAGGCCAGTTTTCAATTGAAGATCGCGACCAATACACACCTTATATTAAACGGGTGCGTGTTGTCTCCACAATAGTATACTACCTCAAAGACTAACATAATTAAGCAACAAAAAAGCCGGTGTACGTACACCGGCTTTTTTGTTGTCTAAATATCTATTAAATTTTAATCTATCACGAGTTCTTCAGGATTATCTGTGAGCTGAAGTGCTGCATACTCGTCTTTGTTAGCAACCACAAGCCGGTTATATTCCCTTAGACCGGTGCCTGCAGGAATCAAGTGACCACAGATCACATTTTCCTTCATGCCCTCGAGAGTATCCGTCTTACCGTTGATGGCTGCCTCGTTGAGCACCTTGGTTGTCTCCTGGAATGATGCGGCAGACATAAAGCTTGATGTCTGAAGAGCCGCACGTGTGATGCCCTGAAGAATCTGCTCCGATGTGGCAGGCACAGCATCACGTACTTCCATGATGCGGAGGTCTTTGCGCTTAAGAGCAGAGTTCTCATCACGAAGCTTACGGACTGTGATGATCTGACCAGCAAGATAAGTTGTAGAATCTCCGGCATCGGTGATCACTTTCTTACCCCAGATGTTGTCATTCTCTTCCATAAATTCAAGCTTATCAACAACCTGCTGTTCAAGGAAGCGGGTATCACCCGGATCAAGGATGTTGACCTTACGCATCATCTGGCGTACGATCACCTCAAAATGCTTATCGTTGATCTTCACACCCTGCATACGGTAAACGTCCTGAACCTCATTAACGATGTAATCCTGTACTGCCGTAGGTCCCTTGATGTTAAGGATATCAGCAGGAGTGATATGACCGTCTGAAAGCGGTGTGCCGGCGCGAACAAAGTCGTTCTCCTGAACGAGAATCTGCTTTGACAGAGGCACAAGATATTTCTTTTCCTCTCCAAGTTTGGAAGTGACAGAAATTTCGCGGTTACCACGTTTGATCTTGCCGAATTTAACCTCGCCATCGATTTCGCTGACCACAGCGGGATTGCTCGGGTTGCGCGCCTCGAATAGCTCGGTGACACGGGGAAGACCGCCGGTGATGTCACCGGCATTACCGGAAGAACGGGGTATCTTCACAAACACCTCACCCGGAGTAAGAACCTCTCCCTCATTTATAAGGAGATGGGCTCCAACAGGAAGAGAGTATGTGCGGACAAGGTTGCCCTCGTTATCGTAGAATTCTGCTGCCGGAACTTTAGTTCTGTCTTTAGATTCTATGATAATCTTCTCACTGAGGTTTGTGCCCTCATCGCTTTCAGTGCGGAAGGTGACACCCTCATCCATGTTCTCGAATTTTACCTTACCACCCTCTTCTGCGACTATTACGGCATTGAAGGGGTCCCATTCGCAGATCATGTCGCCCACCTTAACGGTGTCTCCATCTTTGAAATAGAGTTTGGATCCGTAGGGGATATTTGCAGTTGTTAAGATAATACCTGACTTGGGCTCGACAATACGCATTTCTGCCATACGACCTACCACAACATCTACATTATCCTTATTCTTGACAGTACGGAGCTCGTCAATTTCAAGTCTACCGTCATATCTTGAAGTCACGTCCTTGATAGCTGCGACGTTACTTGCAACACCACCGACGTGGAATGTTCGAAGAGTAAGCTGCGTACCGGGCTCTCCGACAGACTGTGCAGCGATCACGCCGACTGCCTCACCTTTCTGAACCATGCGGTGGTTAGAAAGATTGCGTCCATAACACTTCGCACAAACGCCTTTCTTTGACTCACATGTGAGCACCGAACGGATCTCAACTGATTCAATCGGAGACTTTTCGATACGGTCTGCAGCGATTTCTGTGATTTCTTCACCAGCAGCCACAATGACCTCGTTAGTATATGGGTCGATGATATCGTGAACTGATACACGACCGAGGATACGCTCGCTGAGCGAGGCAACGACCTCTTCATTGTTCTTAATCTCGCGGCATTCAAGACCACGGAGAGTTCCACAGTCTTCTTCTGTGATAATGACATCGTGAGCCACGTCGACAAGACGACGGGTAAGATAACCGGCGTCGGCTGTCTTAAGCGCGGTATCGGCAAGACCCTTACGGGCACCGTGGGTAGAGATAAAGTACTCCAACACAGACAAACCTTCCTTGAAGTTCGCAAGAATCGGGTTCTCGATGATCTGACCACCCTCAGCACCTGCTTTCTGCGGTTTAGCCATAAGACCACGCATACCTGAGAGCTGACGGATCTGGTCTTTAGAACCACGGGCGCCTGAATCAAGCATCATGTAGACAGAGTTGAAGCCTTGCTGGTCTTCCTTCATCTGCTTCATCAGAGTGTCGGCAAGACGGGCATTGACATGTGTCCAGATATCGATGACCTGGTTATATCGGTCGTTATCACCTATCAGACCCATCGCATAGTTCTGAAGCACTTCTTCAACCTGTGCATATCCTTCAGCCACATATTCCTCTTTCTCCTTAGGAATGATAACGTCACCAAGATTGAACGACAGACCTCCACGGAACGCCATCTTATATCCGAGGTTCTTGATATCATCAAGGAATTGAGCCGAACGAGTCACACCACAAGTCTTGATCACTTTTCCGATGATTGTCCTGAGTGATTTCTTAGATATGATTTCGTTGACATATCCTATCTCTTTAGGCACATATTGATTGAACAATACACGACCTACCGAGGTATTTTCTTTCATCACCTTTACCGTATTTCCATTCTCATCGATATCATCGACAAGCACTGAAACAGGTGCATGAAGTGTCACTTTCCCTTCATTATAGGCGATCTCCGCTTCTTCAGGACCATAGAATTTAGTGCCCTCACCTTTTGCCCCTGGACGAAGCTTGGTGATATAATAAAGACCGAGAACCATGTCTTGAGAAGGTACGGTGATAGGAGCGCCGTTAGCCGGGTTAAGGATATTGTGAGCGCCAAGCATCAGCATCTGAGCCTCAAGAATTGCTTCGTTGCCGAGAGGAAGGTGAACTGCCATCTGGTCGCCATCAAAGTCCGCGTTGAACGCGGTACATGCGAGCGGGTGGAGCTGGATAGCCTTTCCTTCAATCATCTTTGGCTGGAATGCCTGAATGCCGAGACGGTGAAGAGTCGGGGCACGGTTAAGCAATACCGGGTGACCTTTCATCACGTGCTCAAGGATGTCCCATACAACGGGTTCCTTACGGTCAACAATCTTTTTGGCACTCTTAACTGTCTTCACAATGCCACGTTCAATAAGCTTACGGATAATGAACGGTTTGTAAAGTTCAGCCGCCATGAGTTTAGGAATGCCACATTCATGCATCTTAAGCTCAGGACCAACAACGATAACCGAACGCGCGGAATAGTCAACACGCTTACCCAGCAAGTTCTGACGGAAACGTCCTTGCTTACCCTTAAGGCTGTCTGAGAGAGACTTGAGAGGACGGTTGACATCGCTTTTGACTGCAGACGCCTTGCGGCTGTTGTCAAGAAGTGAGTCTACAGCTTCCTGAAGGAGACGTTTCTCGTTGCGGAGAATCACCTCTGGAGCCTGAATCTCTATTAGTCGTTTCAGACGGTTGTTACGTATTATTACACGACGATAAAGGTCGTTGAGGTCAGATGTCGCAAAGCGTCCGCCGTCAAGAGGCACAAGAGGTCGAAGCTCCGGCGGAATCACCGGCACAGCCTTCAGAACCATCCACTCAGGCTTGTTGCGGTCTGCTGAAGCGAGGAAAGAATTCACCACCTGCAGTCGCTTCAAAGCTTCTGTCTTTCTTTGCTGAGAGCCATCTATATTTGCCTTGTGGCGGAGATCTGCTGCCAGATGCACGAGATCTATCTCTTTGAGAAGATCATAGATGGCCTCTGCACCCATCTTGGCAACAAATTTATTAGGATCATCGTCAGGAAGGAATCTATTCTCTTCAGGAAGCTTGTCTACTATTTCAAGATATTCTTCTTCAGTGAGAAGATCGAGTTTCTCCCTGCCGGAAGTTCCAGGATTGATCACGACGTAGCGCTCATAATAGATCACTGCATCGAGTTTCTTTGAGGGAAGACCGAGCAGATAGCCAATCTTATTAGGAAGCGAACGGAAATACCAGATGTGAGCAACGGGAACAACCAGTTCGATATGACCCATTCTCTCGCGACGTACTTTCTTTTCGGTCACTTCCACACCGCAATGGTTGCAGACAATGCCTTTATAGCGGATTCTTTTATATTTTCCGCAATGGCATTCATAATCCTTTACCGGGCCGAAAATCTTTTCACAGAAAAGACCGTCGCGCTCCGGTTTATAAGTGCGGTAGTTGATTGTCTCAGGCTTCAGCACTTCCCCGCTACTTTTCGCCTTGATCTCCTCGGGAGAGGCGAGACCAATGGTGATTTTCGAGAAATTGCTTTTGATCTTGTTGTCTTTCTTTAAAGCCATATTATTGTTTGTCTCCTTCTTGATTTCTGAATTATTCCAAGGTGATGCTCAAGCCCAAACCGCGCAATTCATGCAGAAGCACGTTGAGAGATTCGGGAATACCCGGGTTCGGCATCGGATCACCCTTGACAATAGCCTCGTAAGCTTTGCTACGTCCCATCACATCATCACTCTTGATTGTGAGGATTTCCTGAAGAATGTGGGCTGCGCCGAATGCCTCGAGCGCCCAAACCTCCATTTCACCGAAACGCTGACCACCAAACTGAGCCTTACCGCCAAGTGGCTGCTGAGTAATAAGTGAGTATGGACCGATAGAACGGGCATGCATCTTATCCTCAACCATGTGACCAAGCTTAAGCATGTAGATCACACCCACCGTCGCGGGCTGGTCAAATCTGTCACCGGTACCGCCGTCGTATAGATATGTCTTACCATATCTTGGGATACCTGCCTTATCAGTCCACTCGTTAAGGTCGTCGAGACTTGCTCCATCGAAAATCGGAGTTGCGAATTTCTCTCCGAGCTCGCGCCCTGCCCAGCCAAGAACCGTTTCGAAAATCTGTCCAAGGTTCATACGAGAAGGCACACCAAGAGGGTTAAGCACGATATCAACAGGGGTGCCGTCTTCAAGGAACGGCATATCTTCCTGACGAACCACCCTTGACACGATACCTTTGTTACCGTGGCGACCTGCCATTTTATCACCTACGCCAATTTTACGTTTTTTGGCGATATAGACCTTCGCCATTTGCATGATACCGGATGGAAGCTCGTCACCGATAGTAATATCAAATTTCTTACGGCGAAGCTCGCTGTCGATCTCTTTAGACTTGCGCAGATAGTTGGTTATGAGAGCCATTACCATCTTATTGATACGCTCGTCGTCTGTCCAATTCCCGAGATTGACAGTCTCATAGTCAATATTTCCGAAAGTCTGGTCAGCAAAACGGGCACCTGTCGGTATGATGTCAACACCGATGAAATCCTTAACGCCAGCTGAAACCTTACCTTTAAGAAGAGTCTGAAGTTTGCCTACAAGAATTTCTTTAAGTTCACTCTGTTTATCCTCATACTCCTCATCAAGTTTGGGGAGCTGTGCATTGGCGCTCTTCTTATTTTTGCTCTTCATAGCGCGTGAGAAGAGATTTGTGCCTATCACGACGCCCTTCAGAGAAGGAGAAGCCTTAAGAGAGGCATCCTTCACATCGCCTGCCTTATCTCCAAAGATTGCTCGAAGCAGTTTCTCTTCAGGTGTAGGATCACTTTCGCCTTTAGGAGTGATCTTGCCGATCATTATGTCTCCCGGCACAACATGCGCACCAACACGGATAATACCACGCTCATCGAGATCTTTTGTAGCATCCTCACTAACGTTGGGGATATCGCTTGTAAGCTCTTCCATGCCACGCTTAGTCTCACGCACTTCAAGAGTGTATTCGTCAACATGTACAGAAGTAAGGATATCCTCACGAACCATACGTTCGTTGAGCACAATAGCGTCCTCATAGTTATAACCCTTCCAAGGCATGAACGCTACCTTAAGGTTACGTCCAAGGGCAAGTTCACCCTTCTCAGTAGAATATCCTTCAGTAAGGATGTCTCCTTTCTCAACTCTCTGACCTACTTCACATATCGGGCGAAGGTCTATAGTAGTGCCCTGGTTGGTTCTACGGAACTTAGGAATCTTATATTCCTTAGTTGCAGGCTCAAATTCAACGAACTCCTCATCGTCTGTGCGGTCATACTTGATGCGGATTACAGTGGCGTCGACATATTCAATCACACCGGCTCCCTCTGCCATAATCTGAGTACGGGAATCACGGATAAGCTGACCTTCAATACCCGTACCGACAATAGGTGCCTCACTTCTGAGAAGAGGAACCGCCTGACGCATCATGTTAGATCCCATGAGTGCACGGTTGGCATCATCATGTTCAAGGAACGGGATAAGAGAAGCTGCGATAGAAGCAATCTGGATAGGAGCGACATCCATAAGGTTGACCTGATCAGGAGCAACAATAGGGAAGTCTGCTTCAAGACGTGCCTTTACGCGGTTATTGATAAACGTGCCGTCATCGTTAAGAGGAGCGTTGCCTTGCGCGATCATTTTGCCCTCCTCGATTTCAGCAGTCATGTAGACCACTTCATCATTATTGATATTCACCTTGCCGTTTTCTACAAGGCGATAAGGAGTCTCAATAAAGCCGAGGTTGTTAATCTTCGCATACACACAAAGAGACGAGATAAGACCGATGTTAGGGCCTTCAGGAGTCTCGATAGGGCAAAGACGACCGTAATGGGTATAGTGTACGTCTCGCACCTCGAATCCAGCACGTTCACGGGAAAGACCGCCGGGACCGAGAGCAGACATACGACGCTTGTGTGTAATCTCAGCCAATGGATTAGTCTGATCCATGAACTGAGACAGAGCGTTAGTGCCGAAGAAAGTATTGATTACGGAAGAGATGGTCTTCGCGTTTATAAGATCGATCGGCTTAAACACTTCATTGTCGCGCACATTCATACGCTCGCGTATCGTACGGGACATACGTGCCAGACCAACTCCAAATTGATTGTAAAGCTGCTCGCCTACAGTGCGCACACGTCTGTTGCTCAAGTGGTCGATATCATCTACATCGCTCTTCGAGTTAATAAGCTCGATAAGATACTTGATAATCGCGATAATATCCTCACGTGTGAGAACCTTGACATTATCAGGAGTGTCGAGACCGAGTTTTTTATTTATGCGGAAACGACCCACCTCACCAAGGTCATATCTCTTTTCTGAAAAGAAAAGATTCTGGATCACCTCGCGAGCAGACGCATCGTCCGGTGGCTCGGCGTTACGGAGTTGCCTGTATATATATTGAATAGCTTCCTTCTCAGAGTTGGAAGTATCTTTTTGCAGAGTATTGAAAATGATGCTATAATCTACAGCGCTGACATTTTCCTTCTCAAGAAGGACGGTTTTTGCCCCGCTTTCTATAATTGCATCAATATTGTCTTCAGTGAGTTCTGTACCACGGTCAACGACCACGTCGTTACGTTCAATCGACACAACTTCACCTGTAGCGCTATCACAGTAATCTTCAAGCCAGCTTTTGACAATACGTCCGGCGAGCTTTCTACCCACAGCCGCCTTGAGATTCTGTTTGGTTACTTTAATTTCTTCAGCAAGATCAAAAATCTGAATGATGTCTTTATCGCTTTCAAGACCGATGGCACGAAGGAGCGTAGTGACAGGCAACTTCTTTTTACGGTCTATATAAGCATACATCACATTATTGATGTCAGTAGCAAACTCAATCCAACTTCCACGGAAAGGAATGATACGGGCTGAATAAAGTTTTGTTCCGTTAGCATGAGTGCTTTGTCCGAAAAAGACACCAGGAGAACGGTGAAGCTGAGAAACGACAACACGTTCGGCACCATTAATCACAAATGTGCCCTGTTCGGTCATATAAGGGATAGGACCGAGATAGACGTCTTGAATGGTGGTGTCGAAGTCCTCATGGTCGGGATCCGTGCAATAAAGCTTCAACTTGGCTTTTAAAGGGACGCTATAAGTTAGTCCCCTTTCGAGACATTCGTCAATTGAATAGCGGGGAGGGTCGATATAATAATCGAGAAACTCCAACACGAAATTATTGCGAGTGTCGGCAATTGGGAAATTCTCCGCAAACACCTTATAGAGTCCCTGATTTTTTCTTTCCTCCGGGGGCACATCAAGCTGAAGAAAATCTTTAAAAGATTTCAGCTGAACCTCCAGGAAGTCAGGAAAAGGGAGCGGATTCTTTATAGAAGCGAAGTTTACGCGCGGTTTTTCGGTTAAATTTACTGACATTGGGGTTGTTGTTTTCTGTAAAATTTACTCCTTGAGAAGTGAAGATGGCATACACCCATCATGCAATCTGTTGAAATACAAATAAAAAGCCAAAATTCGTGATGAATATTTAAATATGCCAAAAAAAGGTTAAGAACGCCACTTCTCTAGCGTTCTTAACCTATTGGTAGGATAAGGATTTACTTATTTGAGCTCTACTTCAGCACCAGCTTCTTCGAGCTGCTTCTTCAAGCCCTCAGCCTCTGCTTTAGGAAGACCTTCCTTAACGACACCGGGAGCACCGTCAACGAGAGCTTTAGCCTCCTTAAGACCAAGACCAGTGAGCTCCTTAACGAGCTTAACAACTGCGAGCTTGCTTGCGCCAGCAGCTTTGAGGATTACGTCGAAGTTAGTCTTCTCCTCCTCAGCAGGAGCGCCACCAGCTACGGGACCAGCTGCAACTGCCACTGCAGCAGCGGCGGGTTCGATGCCATACTCCTCTTTGAGGATCTGAGCAAGTTCGTTCACTTCCTTTACGGAAAGGTTAACCAATTGTTCTGCAAATGCTTTCAAATCTGCCATTGTTGTATTTCTTTTTATTATTTTTTACTTGATTAGTTTTCTTTGTTAGACAAGGTCTCCAAAATGCCGTGAAGCTTAGTTGCTCCGCTCTGAAGAGCGCTGACAACATTCTTGGCAGGGCTCTGGAGAAGACCGATGACATCGGCGATGAGTTCATTCTTACTCTTAATGCTGCTGAGAAGGTCTAACTGCTCTTCACCAACATATACAGTCTCTTCAACAAACGCACCCTTCAACATAGGGAGAGTGTCGTTCTTCTGGCGGAACTTCTTTAAGAGTTTTGCAGGCGCGTTGCCTACGTTGCTGAGAAGAAGTGTAGTTTCGCCGTGAAGAAGATCATAAAGCCCGCTATAATCGATCTCGCTTGCTTCAAAAGCTTTCTTAAGAAGAGTGTTCTTAACACAAAGCATTTTGATATCATCCTTGAAACATGCACGACGAAGCGCACTTGTTTTTTCGGCATCGAGACCTGAGGTCTGGGTCAGATAAACGCAAGAATATTCTCCAAGCGCATTTCCGATCTTTTCAATGATGAGTGATTTATCTTCCTTTTTCATTTCGTCTTCATTTTAGTTTATTCAACCACAGACTTGGGTTCCACCTTTACGCCGGGACTCATTGTGCTCGAAAGATAAATGCTCTTGATATATGTACCCTTTGCTGTAGCAGGTTTCAGTTTTACAAGCGTGTTGATAAATTCCTTAGCATTATCACGCATCTGGTCGGCAGTGAAACTTACTTTACCTATAGAAGCATGAACAATACCTGTTTTATCAACCTTGAAATCAATCTTACCTTGCTTAACCTCCTTGACAGCTTTTGCAACATCCATAGTTACAGTGCCACTCTTAGGGTTAGGCATGAGACCACGAGGACCAAGGATACGGCCCAAAGGACCGAGCTTACCCATGACAGAAGGCTGAGTGATGATCACATCAACATCAGTCCAACCACCTTTGATCTTAGTAAGATATTCGTCGAGACCTACATAGTCAGCACCAGCTTCTTTAGCTGCGGCTTCGGCATCCGGTGTGCAAAGCACCAAGACACGAACCTGCTTACCTGTACCGTGAGGAAGTGAAACAACGCCACGAACCATCTGGTCTGCCTTACGAGGATCTACTCCGAGACGCACGTCTATATCGAAAGAAGCATCGAATTTGGTAAAAGTAACCTCCTTGACCTTCTCTGCAGCTTCGGCGAGAGTATAAGCTTTCCCGGGTTCAATCTTCGACAAAGCCAACTTTTGATTTTTTGTCAGTTTTCCCATTTTTGAAGATTTTTAGATGTTTTCAGGGAATGCCCCTTTAACGGTGATACCCATGCTCCTCGCTGTGCCGGCAACCATGCGCATTGCCGAGTCTAAAGTAAAACAGTTCAAATCAGGCATCTTGTCTTCTGCAATAGTCTTCACCTGATCCCATGAAATCTCTGCCACTTTCTTACGATTAGGCTGAGCCGAACCGCTCTTGATTTTGGCAATCTCCTTTAGCTGAACAGCTACCGGAGGAGTTTTCACGATAAAGTCGAAAGATTTATCAGTATAGTAAGTGATTACTACCGGGAGAACCTTTCCTGCCTTATCTTGGGTACGGGCGTTGAATTGCTTGCAAAATTCCATGATATTGATGCCCTTCGAACCCAATGCGGGTCCTACTGGAGGCGACGGATTCGCCGCACCACCCTTTATCTGCAATTTGATCTGTCCAGCAATTTCTTTAGCCATTGTTATTATTATTTAATTGGTTTGATGCAGTGGAATATATACCTTCTGCGTAACATCAGTGAGATCAAATTCTTTCCACCTGCGAATTTTCCAACTCAAGGTCGGTTGGTCGACCGAAAATCTTAACTTCGACCTTAATCTTCTTTCGGTCTGCGTTAACTTCACGAATCACTCCACTAAAACCGGAGAAAGGTCCGAAATTTACTTTTACAGACTCTCCTACAATATATTCTTGTGAAGTATCTTCCTGAGGTGTCCGCAAATCATCAGCCGCGCCAAGCATTCTCATAACCTCACTTTCTCGCAGAGGCTCGGGAAGGCTACTTTTGCTACGACCACGCAAAAAATCAATGACATTAGTCGTGTTCCGGAGTTCATAAATAACCTCTCCTGTCAGACATGCCTCAATGAAAACATACCCGGAATAGAGATTACGCTCCTTAAGCACTTTCTTGCCATTGCGCGTAGTGTAAACTTTCTCTGTAGGAATCAATACCTGCGAAACATAGTTACCAAGGTCAGTGTTCTTGATAGCTGCATCGAGAACTTCCTTGACTTTTGCTTCCTTACCTGAAATGGCACGCAAGACGTACCATTCTTTCTTATTATCAGCCATTGAGCTACAATTTAAAGTTTAAAAACTGATGCTGTATATAAGCTCCATCAGAAGATTGAAAATCTTATCTACAACCCAAATAAACACAGCGATGATGATGGAAGCAATCAGCACCAGCACTGAGCTGTTGATAAGCTGTTTCTGAGTTGGCCAAGAAACCTTATAGACAAGTTCGTCGTAAGATTCCTTTATGTCGTTAATTAATTTCATATTACATCTGATTGGCACGGGAAGAGAGGCTCGAACTCCCGACACCTGGTTTTGGAGACCAGTGCT
>CAJTZQ010000061.1 GCA_910583795.1 uncultured Muribaculaceae bacterium | reverse complement strand
ATCAATTTTTCCAAAAGAGCCTGATATGTTCATTTATTTTTCTGAATTACTTAATGTATACATTGATGAAAGGCACAGCTTTAGGCATACTTTTCGCATACATCGCTTCAGCACCATTCATCATTCAGGATCATTACGGCTACACACAATTACAATTCGGGCTTTTCATGGGATTCAACGCTCTGTTCGTGGCATGCGGATCGATGCTTGCCTTGAAATTCAATCCCCTAATAAAAGCGGCGAAAGTCGGGGCTATTGCTTTAACCGGAGTGGTGGCGATACAATTTGCTTGCTTCTATCTTAAAGACAACATCTGGGTATATGAAGGATTAAATCTGCCGATGCTACTGTGCCTGGGTATGATGTTCACCACAGGTAACACTCTTGCCATGAACGAGGGGAGAGAATGTGCAGGCGACGCCTCGGCATTGGTGGGGATTGCCGGATACATATTCGGTGCAGTGGTCAGCCCGCTGGTCGGTCTAAATGACATCTACCATTCCACAGCCATCACAATAGGGATTCTTGCCATATTGGTTTTAGTGTCGACATTGCTTAGCGTTAAACTGACAAATTCAGAAAACCAGAAATAAACTTAAGATTACATTCAAAATAAAATTCAGGCCGCTTCAATATCTGGACAACCGCACACGTTAAGAAAATATGAAAAGATTATTACGATTCCTTTTTATTTTGCTCCTGCCGACTTTGTGTGCAGTGAGCGCACCGGCACAACTTCGCTACGGTTTTAGATTTGGTGGAGATATCGCAGCTGCGAAACTGAATGACGCCGCCAACGCATCCCTATGCAACAGAAGCGGTTTCAGCGGCGGTCTTGTGCTTGAATACCAAATGCCGCAATGCGGTTTCGCACCCGACATAGCCGTGCTTTACACGCGCTATAACTCCCGTCTCTCAGAAGATAGCAAATCTCCTGTAAGTTTCGGAAGAAATTTCATCGAAGTGCCTTTGCATCTCAAATATAAATTCTGGATCAAATCTTTTCATGACCTTTTCGGACCAATGGTCTATACCGGTCCATCGGTGGCTTTCCGCATCGGGAATGACGCTAAAGCCCCAATGTCGTCTAAAAAGATACAACCCGGCTGGGACGTGGGTATCGGTTTCGACATCGTGAATTTCATTCAGATTACAGGTGGATACCGTTTCGGACTCGGAAATACCATAGACAGTTATCCCGGAAATCAAGATGCCACTCTACGCACAAATGCCTGGAATATCTCAGCCACACTTCTCTTCGATTTCTAAATACTTCAGAAAAGAGAGAAAAAGATTTCCGATCTGAACGTGGTGCGAACGAAGTGAGCACAATCTCAAATCTCAAAACTCATTTCTCACAACTCAAAACTTTAAAAATCATGGACACAAAAACCTTCATCGAGAATCTCACATCCATTGTAAAAGAATACATAGAAGAAGAAGAAGCTTACACCGACAATGTCCAAATTCAGATCAACACCCTGACATGGGATATGGAGATTGCCGATCCGGAGAATGATCTTCCAGACTCCGACTATTATCCTGTGATGGATCTCGTGTGCATGAGCACTGAAAATCCCGGCAGTTGGGAACCGGATCCGGATGCCATTGAATCTGTAGCTGCAGAATACGTGTTTACAGACTGACATCCCTGCATTCTTTCAATGCCGGATTTCTTCAAGAAATCAAGAAACATCTTATCCTTTGTGCAATCGTGTATGAGGGAAGTAGTTTTATTCCTCGTTGTATTGACCGGCATTCACGTGGGGAAAGCTTCCATAACTGACAATTATCTTTTCTCAAAACTGCCTGGCGAGGCAGACCCTCAGATAAGGAGTATTCTGCAACTCAACGACGGTAGAATGGCATTTGCCACCGAATCGGGGGTGGATTTATTCGACGGTTCAAGATTCACCCATCTTTATAAAGTCACAGGCGACCGGTATCCCCTTTCAGCTTACGACGGCTTCCATCATCTATACGTCACCCACGATGGAAGATATCTCTGGATTAAAAACAGGTACGAGTTGCAGTGTGTTGATCTTGAAACAGAAATGTTTTCAACAGATATCGGCAGGCTACTAAATGAGTGTGGAGTAACAGCGAAGGCAGATAATCTATTTGCCGATTCTGCTGGAAAAATATGGATTGTGGCAGGAAATCTGCTTATTCAACCGGATTCCAAACGATCTATCCGACTTGACAAGGATAACGGAGATTTGCTGGATTTAGCGTCACGTCATGATAAACTATATCTGTTCTATCGTTCCGGCATTGTGAGCGCTGAAAACCTTAAGACAAGGAAAGAGTTGTATTCAATTCCGGCATACACCGCTGAAGAACAACCGAAATATGAGTTCACATCACACATGGTGGAGTCAAAAGATGGGTTTTATCAGATCAGGAACGGCAATATCGGGGGATTTTTCCTATTTGATCCATCTTCTCAAAAATGGACAAAAATATTGGAATCCAATTTGAGGCTAAACACTCTTGCCATAGCTGACAGTGTCATCTTCATCAGTACGACCACCGGACTCATTTTCATAAATCCACAAACCTATTCAGTAAGCCATATACCCCACCTCCGTACACGTACAGGCAATTTGCTTGCTTCGGAACTAAGTTCAATAGCCGTAGACAAATCAGGCGGTATCTGGATAGGCACATACCACCGGGGAATTTTTTATTACAATCCATATCTATATAAACATTTCTCTTTAGCGAAAAGTCAAGACGAAAGAAGAGTATCACCAGACCTGGAATCAGTCTTTTCAGAAGATCAAGACGGGACAATAAGGTTAAATAGAAACGGGCGAAGATCAAAACTCGTATTACCCTCAGACAACAACCCTTCTATTAAAATAATTGACGATTACGACATTGCCACAAGCTATGCCGGGGAATATGGAAGCGAGGCATCATTCGTATCGAGCCGGGGAGGGGTATTTTTTGACGAACCCGATTTTTACAACATATTTATTCCTAATGATTCAACCCCGAAGCTATCATCGCCGCGTAAGCCGTTTCTTTCGGGAATTCTTGTGAATGCAGAAAGGATTGAGCCTTTGAAAGAATATTCAGGAGATGTCTTGTTGCGGAAAACACTTTCACAGACCTCTTCCATCATCCTTCCATACAATCAAAACTTTATCACGTTTGAAGTCACAGATCCTGATTATTCAATTCCGGATCCTCAATTCTTTTTCATGCTCGAAGGAATCGACCCTGATTGGAGAGAAGCCTCTTATTCAGAAATCAAAGACAGGATGCTCACCACCTCCTACACCGCCATCCCACCGGGAGATTATATCTTCAGAGTAAAATTGGCTTCAGACGACAGCTATCCTGATGTGTCATTAAAGATTACAATACTTCATCCTTGGTGGGCCACTACATTAGCATGGTGTATATATGCCCTACTATTTATATCAGGTGTGTTTGCAGGAATTAAGACATATGTCAGACATGCAAAAAAAACGTATCGAAGCGGAACAAAGGGAAGCAAATCTTCTATCACGTATACATCAACTTATCGAGGAAGTAGACAGGTATAAATCCGAGTCTCCTACAACTGACCGAGAGCCGGAAGAAGAAAAAAGGGAATCCTATGACGGACTTTCTGATGAAGATAAAGCTTTTATAGCCCGTGCCATGGAACTGGTGGAACAGAATCTCGACACTCCGGGGTATTCGGTAGTACAACTTAGCGCGGATTTATGTATGGATCGTACCGGACTTTATCGCAAGCTGACCATGCTGCTCGATCGTTCCCCGAGCCTGTTCATACGCGATATTCGGCTACGGAAAGCCGCGACACTTCTAAAGGAAGGCAAACTGTCGGTCACAGAGATTGCGGAAAGATGCGGCTTCAGCACCACAAGCTATATGAGCAAATGTTTTCAGGAACGCTATGGTTGCAAGCCATCGCAATTTCAACATTATTCGCCTTAAATAAGATTCTTGCTCGTATTATGTTGTGCAAGCCAATAAGCGTGCAACAACTTTTACTTATCCTTTCAGATTCAACCTTAACTCTGAATTAGTTGTTATATTGACATCACCAAAATCTTATAGTTATGTTTGAAGAATTGAAAGACAAAGCTTCTGATCTCCTTAAAGACGGGAAGGTAAAAGAAGTGGTAGAAAAAGTTCAGGAATTTGCCGAGACAGATAAAGGCAAAGAAGTTATAGAAACAGTGAAAGAGAAAGCTACCGAGTTCATTCACGATAAATTCTCTAAATGATAATTCAAAAAGAAAAAGGCGGTCCGATTGGATCGCCTTTTCACTTTAATTACGATTATCTTGATTATTTGATAATTTTATCAAGTTTATCGGTATTACCCTTTATCTCTTCCTCCGGCACTTGATAGTCGGAAAGATCTCCGGTGTGATATTGGTCGTATGCAGCCATATCGATAAGTCCGTGACCTGAGAGGTTGAACAGAATGACAGGAGCTGTTCCCTCTTCGTTAGCCCTCTTAGCCTCGCGGATTGCCGTGGCAATAGCATGGCTGCTTTCAGGAGCCGGGATTATACCCTCGCTACGTGCAAAAAGATGAGCGGCAGCAAATGTCTCGGTCTGTGGTATATCAACCGCCTCGATCAAACCTTGAGAACGCAATTGGCTCACGACAGCCCCGGCACCATGATATCGAAGACCACCGGCATGGATATTTGCGGGAGCGAAATCATGACCCAGAGTATACATAGGAATAAGGGGAGTGTAACCGGCTTCATCACCGAAGTCATATTGCAATACTCCGCGTGTCAGTTTAGGACATGACTGAGGTTCGGCAGCTATAAAGCGTGTGTTGCGCTCGCCGGTGAAATTATGACGGATGAACGGGAATGTAATACCGGAGAAATTACTGCCGCCGCCGAAACATCCGATCACGATATCGGGATATTCTTCCGCCATCTCCATCTGACGTTCCGCCTCCAGACCGATTACAGTCTGATGAAGAGCCACATGATTAAGAACAGAACCGAGGGTATACTTGCAATTGGGAGTGCTCATGGCAAGTTCGACAGCCTCAGAGATTGCCGTTCCGAGTGATCCCTGATAATTTGGGTGATCAGTAATTATTTTTCTACCCGCTTTCGTTGACATACTTGGAGATGCAATCACCTCAGCACCATACGTTTCCATAATGGAACGGCGATATGGTTTCTGATGATAGCTCACCTTCACCATATATACGGCAAGTTCAAGTCCGAAATGCTTTGCTGCAAGAGAAAGGGCGGCACCCCACTGCCCGGCACCTGTCTCGGTAGTGATATTTGTCACACCCTGCTTCTTTGCATAATAAGCCTGGGGAATAGCTGAATTCAACTTATGAGACCCTACAGGGCTGACACTTTCGTTCTTGAAATAGATATGAGCCTTCGTGTCGAGCGCCTTTTCAAGACCGTATGCACGCACAAGCGGTGTAGGACGCCAGATGCGATACATTTCTCTGACTTCCTCAGGGATTTCAATCCATTTATCTTTATCATTAAACTCCTGACGAGACACCTCTTCCGAGAAAAGGGGATAAAGGTCTTCTGCCTTTAGGGGCTCCTTGGTGGCAGGGTTGAGAAGAGGGCGAGGTTTGACCGGCATTTCTGCCAAAATGTTATACCATGCTGTAGGTATGTCTTTTTCTTGAAGTAAAAATTTCTTCGATTCCATGTATTTTTATTAACAATATCCTATCCATCTGCAAAATTATACAAAATCTACTAAAATTCATTACTTTCAAGTCAAAAAATATTATCCGCGCGCCCTGAAATTGGGATATAATCCCGACAAATAATTAAAAGCGCATACTTTGCCACTTATTCACCCTGCAGTTTACCATCTGTTTTATTTGCCGCTTAAGTATTAAATATTTAAATTAACAATAGTTAAACCGCAATATTTGTTATAATAACAGAATATGAAGAATACAGATACATGCAAGAATTGAATTGATTAATAAAACAGAAACCGCTTTCCCGATGCGATATCGAGAAAGCGGTTTCGTAGTGACAAATTCAACTTTAGCAAGCGAAAATTTACCGAAAAGATGGCGGAAGATTGAAAAAGAGGTCTTTCAAGGTAAAAAGCCACAAGAAAATCAATCTCCGCAAAAAAGTTTAAATGACTTCTTTAATTATTTCAGTAAAAATGACTAAATTCGCGAAAAATTTCTAAACATATTCATCAGCTATGGCAACTACATTGGTAAAGACCGATTTCCAATTCCCCGGTCAGACCGCCGTTTATCATGGTAAAGTTCGCGACGTATACACTATTAACGATGATGTTATGGTGATGGTCGCTACAGATCGTATCTCAGCTTTCGACGTGATCCTCCCCGAAGGTATCCCCTACAAAGGACAGGTGTTGAATCAGATTGCAGCATACTTCCTTGATGCTTCTGCGGAAATCGTTCCCAACTGGAAACTTGCTGTTCCCGATCCGATGGTGACCGTAGGTCTGAAGGCGGAATCTTTCCCGGTCGAAATGATTATCCGTGGTTATCTTACAGGCAGTGCATGGCGTGAGTATAAAAATGGATGCCGTGAACTCTGTGGTGTGAAACTTCCTGACGGAATGCGTGAGAACGAACGTTTCCCCGAACCAATCATCACCCCCACCACTAAGGCTGCCGAGGGTCATGACGAAAACATCTCCCGTGAAGAGATCATCGCTCAGGGGCTCGTGAGTGAAGAAAACTACAAGGTGATGGAAGATTACACCCGCAAGCTTTTCGCACTCGGTACAAAGATGGCTGCTGAAAAAGGTCTTATCCTCGTTGACACAAAATATGAGTTCGGTCTCCGCGACGGCAAAGTGATCCTTATCGATGAGATTCACACTCCCGACTCCTCACGCTATTTCTATGCCGACGGTTATCAGGAGCGTTTCGAGAAAGGCGAGGAGCAGCGTCAGCTCAGCAAGGAGTTTGTTCGCCAATGGCTCATCGACCATAATTTCATGGGTAAGGAGGGACAGGTTGTTCCTGAGATGACCCCTGAATTTATTGAAAGCGTATCCGAGCGTTATATCGAGCTCTACGAGCATGTGACCGGTAAGAAATTCGTCAAGGCTGAAGGCGCCGATCTTGCAGCACGCATCGAAGACCACGTCACCGACTGTCTTCTCAACCTCAAGAAGTAAACCATTCCATTATAACGGTGCTTACGACAGAGTCTCGTAAGTGCAGAAACAAACGAAAAGCATCCTGCCAGAATTATGATCCGGCAGGATGCTTTTTCATTAATATCCACTTAACGCATTTCAAGATATTTGATCTTGTCCATGTCGTTGTAGTCGAGGTTCTCGCCACCCATGCCCCAGATGAACATGTAGTTGGACGTGCCGGCTGCAGCATGTATACTCCATTCGGGCGACATCACCGCCTGCTCGTTGTGGAGCCACACAAGACGATTCTCCTGCGGCTCTCCCATCAGATGGCAGATTGCATTCCCCTCGGGAACATTGAAATAGAAGTATGCCTCCACACGACGGTCGTGTGTATGAGCCGGCATTGTGTTCCACACACTGCCCGGTTTCAATTCCGTAAGACCCATCTGAAGCTGGCAGGGGCCCTCTTCAAGCACATTGCTCACAATAAGCTGGTTGATGACACGGTCGTTGCTCTCCTCCAGGCTGCCAGCCTTGATGCAGTTAGCCTTGATCGAACCTTTACGTCCGTCGATCGTGATCAGCTGAGTCTTATACTCCTTGTGAGCGGGAGTGGAATTGATATAGAATTTAGCGGGATTAGCTGCATCCTTGCTGCGGAAAGTAACTTTCTTGTTGCCTCTTCCCACATAAAGCGCATCTTTGAAATGCAATTCATAATCCTTGCCATCGACATTCACAATCCCGTCGCCACCTATATTGATAACACCGAGTTCACGACGCTCAAGGAAGTATTGAGCCTTAAGCGGATCGATGGTCTCCAGCTCCACCACCTTAGTCACAGGCACGACGCCTCCGAAAATAAGGCGATCGTACATGGAATAAGTAAGATTCACCTTATCCTGCTCCATCACTTTCGGCATAACGAAATGAGAGCGCAACTGGTCGGTGGTATAATGTTTGAAATCGTCAGGATGCACGCAACGGAGCATGCTGTAGGATGTCTGAGCCGCTGCTGACAGAGAAGCAAGAGCGAGAGCTACGGTAAAAAACAGTTTCTTCATATTATTCAGTTGTTTGTATTTCATCAGAGTTTGCTTTTATCATCGCTTTCTGATTGCGGATGATATGGACTCGGTTCCACCACATCATTCCCATGGTAAGAACCACGAGAATTCCGGCGCCTATCCACTTAAGATTTTCCGTGCATTGGAAGATCACCCATGCCAGCGGAGAAGAAGCGAAATCAAGACTACCGCCCTCAAACCCTTCGGGGATAGCCACGGCAGCGTCACCTGTGACGGCATAAACGTCTTTCGCCGCAAGAGTGAACCATGGGGCAAGGTTAGTGACCATGTAAAGTCCTAATGTCAAAACCACGAGACCCACTATAAAAGTCTTCACTACATTACCTTTTGTAAAAGGAAGCACAAGAGGGAATACGTAGAACATCCCCGCAAGCGACGCAAGAGGGAGGAACTGATTCCCGGGGAGGAACACAGCAAGCGCGAGAGTGACGGGGATCAGGAGCAACGACACCACAAGAGTGGTGGGATGCCCGATGACCAATGCCGGACTCATGCCGATGTTGAGACCGTCTGCGCCCTTAAACTTGCGGGCTATGAGCTGACGGGTGGCGTCTGAAATAGGTTTCAGACCTTCGATAAACAAGACTGTGACACGGGGGATAAGCTCCATGACAGCCCCCATTTTTATTCCGAGCCCGAGTATATAGGGGATTTTATCGACAATCTCACTCCAGCTTGAGCAGGTGAGGCAACCGATAGCCATGCCAACGATGACACCGAGAAACAACGGTTCCCCAAGGAGACCGAATTTCTTTTTCATTCCTTCGGCATCGATCTCGATGCGCCCCATGCCGGGAATCTTGTCGAGACCCTTGTTGATAGCCCATGCGAAGGGGACAAAGCCTGCACAGAAAGGTTGCGGAATCGAGATCCCGTCCATGTCTTTATAAAAGCCCTGGAATTTCTTTGCCGTGATGTCGGCAAGAATCAAGGTTATGATATAGCAGACAATCGCGCCGAAGAATCCCCATGCAAGCGAACCGGAGGCAAAATAGATCACGGCACCTATGAAAGCGAAATGCCAGTAGTTCCAGAGGTCGATATTGACAGTGCGCGTGGTCTTGGTGAGGAGCATGACGATGTTTACCCCAAGGCAAACCGGGATTATAAAGGCTCCCACGGCAGTGTTATACGCCACGGCAGCCGCAGCAGGCCATCCCATGTCGAAGACCTTGAGCTGAAGGTCGTAGATATCGACCACAGTATTCAAAGCGGGACCGAGCGCAGACGTGAGGAGCGCGGTGACTATAGACAAGCCTACAAAGCCCACGCCGACCTTAAGTCCGGACTTCAGGGCATCGCCAAACTTTATGCCGATGCAGACACCCAAGACCGTAAAGATCACAGGCATCATAACTGCGGCACCAAGACCGATTATATAACTGAATACGGATTCCATCACTTGGGTTGCTTACCGATGTATGCGAGGATTCCGCCGTCGACATAAAGGATATGACCATTCACAAAATTTGAAGCATCCGACGCAAGGAACACTGTGGGACCTTTAAGGTCGTCGGGAGTGCCCCATCGCGCAGCCGGAGTCTTCGAAATAATGAACTTATCAAACGGATGACGGCTTCCGTCAGGCTGGATAGCACGTAGAGGCGCGGTCTGCTCGGTAGCGATATATCCGGGGCCAATACCGTTGCACTGGATATTGTATTCACCATATTCCGAACAGATGTTGCGTGTCAGCATCTTCAATCCGCCCTTTGCTGCCGCGTATGCGCTCACAGTTTCCCTGCCAAGCTCACTCATCATAGAGCAAATGTTGATGATCTTGCCATGTCTTTTCTTGATCATTCCGGGAATAACAGCCTTCGCACATATATATGGAGCCACCAGGTCGACATCCACCACTCTACGGAAATCTTCCACAGCCATCTCCTCCATCGGGATACGCTTGATTATTCCGGCATTGTTGACGAGAATATCGATCACTCCCACTGTAGCCTCGATATCGGCAACCATTGACTTAACGGCGGATTCGTCAGTCACATCGCAAACATATCCTTTGGCATCTATGCCTTGTTCTTTATATGCAGCGAGACCCAAATCAAGACTATGCTGACTGGAGCTGTTGAAAACCACCTTTGCCCCTGCTTCAGCCAACGCACACGCCATGGCGAACCCTATCCCATGTGCAGCACCGGTAACGAGGGCGATTTTTCCCTCAAGTGAAAATTGATTCATGATTTTATGTTTTTTGAGTTTTATGTTTTATGTTGTAGGTTTTATGTTTTTTTGTTTAGAGTAGAGAGTAGAATCTGTCGTTTGTACAAAATTAGATACGATTCACGATACAAAAATACTTATTTTATAAAAATTTCCATATAACATTTCATTCAAATTTCTGACCGAATGTATCATTATAGTGCAAAATTCCCGTTTGATATCGTTTTTTGTTGATTTTTTATCCCATTTGAACGATTATACACCCCACTTAACCCAAAGATAAGTTATCTTTGCAATCTAAAAACATCTCAAACTTTTTCAACAATCCGGGAAGAAGATTGCTGAATTCATCTTTCCCGCCTTAAAAATTAATATATGAACTATCGTAAATCTTTCTTGATCCCGGCATTGGCAGCGGTCATGGCATGGTTTTCCTTACCGATGAACGCGGAGGAATCACCGATGAGTGCGTACCTTTTCGCCTATTTCACCGGCAATGACAAACGAGACGAGGCTATAAAGTTTGCCGTAAGCCGCGACGGTCTGAACTACACCGCCCTTAACGACAACTGCCCTATCATCGACTCCAGGCTCATAAGCGAGACCGGAGGCGTGCGTGACCCTCACATCATACGCACAGAAGACGGAAAACATTTCTATATGGTGGTGACCGACATGGTCAGCGCCAACGGTTGGGATTCAAACCGCGGGCTCACCCTGCTGAAATCGGACGACCTCATCAACTGGACCCCTTCAGTGATCAATATCCAGAAACGCTACAAGGGTCAGGAGAACCTGAAACGAGTATGGGCACCGCAGACAATTTATGACCGTGATGCTAAAAAGTATCTTGTATATTGGTCAATGCAACACGGTAATGGTCCAGACATTATCTATTATGCGTATGCCAACGATGATTTCACCGATTTCATAGGGAAACCGAAACCTCTTTTTATCCCCAAAGATAAAAAATCCTGCATCGACGGCGACATAGTATACAAAGACGGGGTATACCATATGTTCTACAAAACGGAAGGACATGGCAACGGCATAAAGAAAGCCACCACGAAAAAACTGACATCAGGGAAATGGACCGAATCGCCCGACTACAAACAACAGACCGACAAAGCTGTGGAGGGTGCAGGCACATTCAAGCTCATCGACTCCGACAAATACATTCTGATGTATGACGTCTACATGAACGGTCAATATCAGTTTACGGAATCCACAGACCTTGACAATTTCAAGGTAATAGACTCATCCATTTCCATGGATTTTCATCCACGACATGGCACAGTGATGCAGATCACTGAAGATGAATATAACCGACTTCTCAAAGCGTTTCCATCCTATCTGAAAGAATCCAAAAATCCGGTGCTTCCGGAATTTCATGCCGACCCGGAAATACTTTATTCAGAAAAGACCGGGAAATATTACATCTACTCCACCACCGACAGTTTCCCCGGTTGGGGAGGTACATATTTCACCTGCTATTCTTCGCCCGATCTGAAAAACTGGGACTATGAAGGTGTGATCCTTGACGTATCGACACCACAGGTGCCGTGGGCAAACGGGAATGCATGGGCGCCCGCTATCGAAGAAAAGAAAATAAACGGTGAATACAAATATTTCTTTTATTTCAGTGCAAATCCTAACGCCGACAACGGCAAGCAGATCGGCGTAGCGATAGCAGATAACCCTACCGGTCCTTTCACAGCTGTAGATAAGCCCATCGTCACATCTTCTCCTGTGGGACACGGACAGCAGATAGACGTTGACGTGTTTACTGATCCGACAAGCGGAAAATCATACCTTTACTGGGGCAACGGATATATGGCAGGTGCCGAGCTAAACGACGACATGATCTCCATAAAGCCGGAAACCGTGACTGTAATGACCCCCGAAGGTGGCTCTCTCGCCGATTACGAATATCGTGAAGCGCCCTACGTGATATTCCGTGACGGTACTTATTATTTTCTATGGAGCGTTGACGACACGGGCTCACCCAATTATCATGTGGCATACGGGACATCAAAATCCCCATTAGGACCGATCGAGGTTGCCGAATCACCCGTGATCCTCTCCCAAAAGGGTGACAAAATCGGAACCGCTCACAATGCCGCCTTGCAAATTCCCGGCACAGAAGACTGGATAGTAGTTTACCATCGTATCAATCCTGCCTATAAAAACGATTCTCCGGGAATCCATCGTGAGGTATGCATCGACCGTCTGCAATTCAATCCCGACGGCACAATCATGACAGCAACACCGCAATGACACCATACTGATGTATATAACCCCGGCGGCTGCACCAACGGTCAGCCGCCATTTTTTGCGGTATAACGCATAGGAAACGGGACATATCCAAGCAGACTCGCCGGATATGCCCCGTAAAACAATATTTAAAACTTATTTTGCCGATGCAGGCCGGATCAGCCATTTTTCACGGTCAAGCGTAAGTCCGGCAGGGGTAAGATACTTTTCATAATCAATTTCAACAGGATTGTCTACCAGATACCTGACATGCGACATCGAGCCCCCAGCCACTTCATCTACAGCTGCCCAGAACTCCTCCTCAGTGAAACCTCTCCCCTTTTCCTTATGGAAACGGTTGTAAAGAAGGCGCATCAGATCGTCGAGAGAACGCTGTCCACCCGAGAGACGTTTGATCTCAATATCCATGATCAAACCGACCACGGGACCACGGAAATAATAATTGATACGTACATCCTTTGAATTTGCATCATGGTTCATGAAGTTGAGCCATATATCATAGCTTGTCATACGTAAACTCTGATGGTGTTTGCCCTCATAAGGTTCGTCATTCGCCATATATCCGGACAAAAGTTTATATATTTCCTCCTCTGTGGCAAGTCCTGCGCGCAATAAAATGAGACATTCATAATAACATGTTATCCCCTCGCTAAACCAAATCAACGGAGAATAAGCCTCCTTGTCATAGTCAAACGGACCGAGTTCTATCGGGCGTATGGTCTTTACGTTATAGAGATGGAAATATTCATGGGCAACGAAAGCAAGGAAGTTAAGCCATTCGTCGCGGGAGTCGAATTTATAAGTCCCTTCAGTATAGCACGCCTGTGAATTGATATGTTCCAGTCCACCCCCGCCTTTGCCGAGATGAATGAGCGCATACTTATCGTAAGGCACATCCCCCATCATCTTGTTACATTCCGACACTATAGCACGGAAACAGTCTTCGAATCCCGACTCCTCAATACCTTCGGGAGTCTCTATAGCGAATTCATAATCGCGACCCTCGTGTTCGAACTTCTTCACATAGTGATTTCCAATAAGGACAGGACTATCGTAAAGCACATCGAAATCTGGAGCCGTGAAAGTATATGGGTCATCCTTTTCCGCCTTAAGACCTGTGGAAATATTACGCCAGCCGGAAGGGAGGCTGTAGGTTACACTTACGGGATGCTGCACATCGCCATCCACATACATAAACACACCGTTGGGAGCTATAAAGGCGCTCTTTGAGTCAACCCGGCTCGAAGCCACGTTTCTTTCGTTGGCAAAGATGCGATATGTCACTGCCACATCTACTTTCCCTTCGGTGTCTATCACCCAAAGGTTTTTGCTTTCCTTATGCCATTTCAATTTATTGCCTTCGCTATCGGCAACATTGAAATCGCACAGATGCTTGGGAAAATCAAGAATCTCATAATAGCCCGGAGCCCACACAGGCATTTTAAGTCTGAGCTGTCCATCCTGTCTACCTGAACAGGCAAGCGAAACATTCAGATAATGCCCGGCAGTATCAGGTTCAACTGTGTAGCGCATTGAATAATCTTTCGCAGAAGCCTGCAATCCACATATCAATGACATCGACACGGCAATAAAAGTCTTTAGTTTTTTCATCGTGTTAGATATTTTGAAATCGTTTCTCAGTAAAAACTAAAAAATTGACAAGCAATTTTCAATCTTTCCGACCATAGTACAAAATTAAACAAAATATATGACATCCCAATGAAGTATGCGAAAATCTTAGATAACGGAAAGTATAAACAACCCAGTTTTCAAAAAAATTAAAAAATTTTTTCTAACTGATGCAAGATTTTTAACAGGACAGGATTTAATTGAGTAAAGAAACTTAAAAAACATATTCAACACCAACCATTCATGAAGAAATTCAAATTATTACCATTAGCCGTTTGCTTATTGGCAACAACATCAGCACTGCAATCTTGTTCTGACTTTGATGACGACAAGAATGAACTGCTTGTCCCATCTGCAGTAGTGACCGTAAAACCTCAGAACAATGGCGAAAGTTTCACAATGCAGCTTGATAAAAACACTATTCTGCAGCCAACCAATATGAAAGCATCACCATTCGGGAACAAAGAGGTGCGCGCTCTTGTGAACTATACTGAATCGGCAGGAAATGAAACTGAAGGTCTACGCAACGTCACAATCAATTGGATAGACAGCATACGCACAAAAAAAACGGTGCCTGATCTGGGAGAAGAAAATAATGCAAAATATGGCAACGATCCTATAGAAATTGTCAACGACTGGCTTACTGTAGCGGAAGACGGATATCTCACTCTAAGATTCCGTACACTGTGGGGCTATGGAACAACAAAACATAACATCAATTTGCTTACAAACGGAAATCCAGACAATCCATACGAACTCGAATTGCGACACGATGCCAACGGCGACCTTGGAGGGGAAATGGGAGACGCCCTTATAGCTTTTAATCTTAAAGATCTCACTATCTTAGACATGGCTGATATCAAAATCAAAATCAAATGGAAATCTTTCTCCGGAGAAAAGTCTGCTGAATTTGATCTATATATTCCTGAATCCAGAAATATCGCGCCTGCCAGCCAACCGACCTACAGCAGATATGTGAATTAATTTTGCGACATAATTAAATAATTATTATCTTCGGACTAAAATCCGGGAGCCGGTCATATCCCTTCCTCATCGGCTCCCGGTAAACTATCAAATCCTGATGACAAGTACTGTCGCAGACAATGATGAATTATTGCTTGACCTGATCAAAAACAACAATGAGCGGGCCATGCATGAGCTTTATTGCCGCCATATCAGGTATCTCACAGCTGTCTGTTCTCGCTATATCACAAATGATGATGACGTGCATGACGTGCTGCAAGATTCTTTTATTAAAATTTTTTCTTCCATCAATTCATTTCAATACAAGGGTAACGGCTCATTAAAAGGGTGGATGACAAGGATCACACTCAACGAAGCCATTAAATTCATAAAGAGGACATGCCATTTTAATTTTATCGAACTGAAGAAAGAAGAAATAGATCTTCCTGACGAAGAACCGGACACAGAAAGCATACCTCCTCCCGTCATATATAAATTTATAAGAGAATTGCCCGACGGCTACAGAACTATTTTCAACCTGTATGTGATAGAAGGAAGAAGCCACAAAGAGATAGCCAGACTTTTAGGAATAAAAGAAGGGACTTCCGCATCACAGCTCCACCGGGCAAAAGCGATTTTGGCTAATAAAATCAATAATTACAACAAACTCTATTCGATATCAATATGAACGAAGATTGGCTGAAAGACATACAAAATAAGATGGCTGATTTTGAAGTGGATGAGCCTCAAGGTCTATGGGAAGAAGTCTATCCTGAAAGTCTAAAGCGGTTGCAAAGGGGGGAAGATAAAATATCCCGCAGCTTTGTTATGTCTAATTGGAAGAGAATTATCTCGGTAGCTGCAATATTTGCAATCATAGTATCGATATGTTTGTTCGTATATAAAGATAATTATTTGGAAGTTAACGATATTTATCATAATACATCTGAATCCATTGCAGACAACACATCTGTCTCCAACAGTTCTTTGATATCAATCTCAAACGCTGAGCAATCACTTATAACGCCAGACAAACCGGTAAGTATTAAAAACAACATAATTCCAGTTATCTCTTATACCGAATCAACACTCCTTATACCTCCCACGGAATCTTCATCAGAGTCTAATAAAAATGATATTTCTTCATCCGATACTCTACAGATAGAACAAAAGAGGGAGAATAATCCTACTGTCCATTTCCGCCAAAATTATAACCGCGATCTGATAGCTGTCAACACTTTTAAGGGGACGCATAATTCCCGACTGTCTATTGGTATTTTTTCAACAAGCGGTACAGGCAGCGAACTCAACAGGAAGTCAATGGGAATGGTAAGTACGACAGGTATCGGTCCTGAATTTTGCGATTGGGTTGACAGCCCGCTTCTCGGGATCATGACTTATAACCGCGGATTGGAAGTGAAAGACGATATCAAGCATCATTTGCCATTAAGGACAGGCATATCGTTCACATATAAATTAAATGACCGTTTCGGTATCGAGTCTGGACTGACCTACACTAATCTTTCGTCAGATATTTTCCAAGGAAGTGACAGTCACTATCTGAAGGGAAAACAGACCCTGCATTACATCGGTATTCCTCTGAATCTTAAAATCAACCTCTTCTCTTGGAAAAATGTCGATCTATATGCCTCCGCAGGAGCTATGGGCGAAAAATGTGTGGCAGGGAATTTAAAAGAGAAGTTCGTGGTCAACAATGAAACCACCAAAAGAGAGAAGACCCCTATTGAAGAAAAACCGTTCCAGTGGTCGGTTAATGCAGCCGCAGGTCTCCAATTCAATTTCTCCTCATTGGTAGGGTTATATGTTGAACCAGGTGTCAGCTATTATTTCGACGATGGAAGTTCATTGAAAACGATCTATAAGGAGAAACCTCTGAATTTCAACCTGAATCTCGGAATCAGACTTTCACTGTAATCTTAAAAGCTATCGAACTCTATTTTCTAAAACATGATTCAATGCCACCTCCTGTTTCGTAAAATATTTATAGGAATACAACTAACATTATTTTGTCTTGAATATCTTTTTTATTTCCGGGAAATCAGCAGACCGGATTTTTAAAGTGATATTGCCCGGGTCTTTTCTACTTCTTAGAATCACTGTAGCTGTACCGTTATAAAGTTTCCTTCTGTTTCCGACAGTCAGCTCATCGCTGTTCATATCGCCATTGATCACACCGACAATATCGGCATTCCCTTCAACAATAAATTCCAACCGACTGTCCGCAGACTTATCCATCAGTCCCTGACTGTCTATCGCCTCTACCCTCACATGCATCAAGTCCATTCCGTCGGCATTCCATTCCGACTTGTCGCCTATTGCCACAAGTCTCTTCGCTTTTCCATAAGTTGGAATTGTATGGGTCGCACCCGGTGACGAATGACCTCCATCATAAGCCCTCGCCTCTATTTTGCCCGGAGAATATGGTATCCTCTCCCATAAGATTCGGTTTTTGACCTTTGAATCGGCAGTGTTGTTTCTCTTTCTTCCAAGACTTTTTCCATTGAGAATCAATTCTACTTCAGCAGCATTGGTATAAGTATAGAGATCAATAGTGTCACCTACATTAAAATTCCAGCTATCCGTAAACTTTTTCCCACCCATAGCCACACCATTCCATTCCTTAGTGCCGGTATTTTCAAAAGGAGCGATGTAGACCATGGGCTCTTCAGGTTTAAAGAAGCTACGCAGAAAATATGCCATAGGTTTCGGTTCAAGCGATATGTCAAACACACCTTGGGTCCATCCTTTTGCAGGCCATCCGTGGGATTCTCCAAGATAGTCTATCATACCCCAATATGCAAGTCCTATAACCTTATCAAGATCCATTTCAAAGAAATTAGGCCCGAGGTTACTTGTGTTTGCCTCGCTTTGATAGAAAATCATCCATGGGAAACGTCTTGAGTCTCCGGGAAAATACATATACCGATAATTGTAGGCGGCAATATCCGTCTCCATCACAAGCGGTGCAGGGAGAGAATCGGTGTGTTCGTTGCGTCCGCGAGGATGCATGGCGACAGTGACCGGACGGGTGCTGTCATAGCGTGTCAACAATGTTTTCTGGAGTTTATATGGAGTCACTCCCCAGTCATTAAATTCAAGGTCGGGGATCAGTTGCAATTCATTGCCAAGACTCCAGAACACAACCGACGGATGATTACGATCCCTCTTAACCCATTCAGGCACGTCATTCTGCCATCGTTCGCTCCATGGGGTGCGACCTCCGGAATATTGTGAAGTCCATTTGTCATACAATTCATCGACCACTAAAATACCATATTCATCACAAAGATCAAGAAACGATTCGCTATATGGATTATGGGAAGTGCGGATATGATTGAATCCAAAATCTTTCAGAAGTTGTATCCTTTTCTCCATTGCCCTTGGATAAGCAGCTGCACCAAGGGCACCAAGGGTATGATGGTTGGCAATCCCTTTCAACAATATTTTCTTTCCATTCAACTTCATTCCGAAATCAGGAGAAAATTCCAAGGAACGGATTCCGAAGTGTTCGCTGACTTTGTCAGCAACGGTTCCGTCGGATCGGTAGAGACTTACCTCCATAGTATATAATACAGGATTATCACAATCCCAGAGCTCGACATCATCTATAGAGATACTGTCAAGACGAAATTCCCTGACATGCTGCCGGGGATGCACCCAATATCTTTTATCGCCACGATAGACGCATTCACCTCGTTTGTCAAAAATCTCAATTCCGACACGGATACTGTCCGTCTTTATAAATGTAGCTATTTCGGCATCTACGACTACAGTCGACCGCTCTCTATCCACAACAGGAGTGACAATGGCAAGGGGATGGCGTGTAAAATATTGAGCGGGATCCGTGACTTTGATATTCACATCCCTGAAAAGTCCCCCTCCTGTATACCATCTTGAATTTTCAGGCTTTCCGGTGTCAGCCTTCACAGCTATAATATTTGTAGAACCGTATCGCAATTTGTCAGTGACATCTATTTCAAAACCAAGATATCCGTAATCCGTTCCCCCTACTCTTTCACCGTTAAGATAGACATCACCCACAAGCATTATCCCTTCAAAGTCAAGGAGCACGCGGCGTCCATGCCAGGCATCGTCCGGAATTATTTCCTTACGATACCATCCTTGACCCATTTCCTTAAATCCTCTTGAACTCAACCGACTTGCAATGTTTGCCATCTGATTGGTAAGATCCGGTTTTTCATCATCAGATGGAGCGACCCACGGCTGATGGATCTGGAAATCATGAGGAAGATCCACTCTCTTCCAACCGGTGTCGTCATAGCTCATAGATTCGGCTCCAGGCAAAGCGCCGTAGCAGAATTTCCAGCCATCATTAATATTGATAGTTTTTCTTGCAACGGCAGTCACCGGAAGTAACCACAAAATAAATATCGTAAAAATTGATGTTAACTTATTCATGATTCTGATTGGCTTGAAGATAATCTTTAATTCCTTTTTTCATTCTGTCTAAATCAGAGGTAGTAAGAAGCGGGATTAACCCGTCGATCTCTTCAATAGGTTTATCCCACCATTTAAGGGCGAGCAACAAGTCTATTGTCTCATCGTCAAACCTCTTTCGTATCAGTTTTGCAGGATTTCCGACAGCTATTGAATATGGGGGTATGTCTGATGCAACGGTGGAATTAGCCCCTATAATAGCTCCATCTCCAATGTGGACACCAGGCATTACTGTAACATCCTGACCTATCCAGACATCATTTCCAATAATGGTATCGCCTTTAATGGGAAGTTGATCAATCATCGGAGGTTTGCTTCCCTTCCAATTTCCACCCATAATATTGAAGGGGTATGTCGTGGCGCAATCCATACGATGGTTCGCTCCATTCATAACAAATGTTATACCCTTTGCTATAGCACAAAATTTACCGATAAAAAGTCTGTCGCCTATAAATTCGTAAAAATGGGTGACATGTTCTTCAAATTTATCCGCACCATCTGTATCGTCATAATAAGTATAATCCCCAACAATAATTCTGGGATTTTTAACCACATTCTTTATGTAGCACAGACTTGGGATGGCTGGATTCGGAAAAGCCGAGTCTTTTTCCGGAAATCTTTTCATGCGATAGGTTAAGATTAAAGAGTGAGAGTTAAACAAGTTAAATACAAAATTACAGAATTTTAGACAATTATTTATAATTTTGTATTTAAAATGTCAGCGAAGCTGCATCAAGAATCCTAAATATATTCTAAATATTTTATAGACGAACAATATGATAGATATCGATCCAATTATAAGGAAAGCCAATAGTGAAGATATACCGGCTGTGGCAGAAATATATTCTCTTATCCATCAAAAAGAAGCGAGAGGTGAGGTGGCGATAGGATGGAATCCTAAGACATACCCGATAAGAGAAACTGCTGAAAAAGCATTGCTGGATAACACTTTATTTGTAATGACTATTGACGATGAAGTGGTGGCATCCGCAGTTATTAACCATATTCAACTTGACGCATATTCATTGCCTCAATGGAAATATCCGGCGCCACCTGATAAAGTGGGCGTCATTCATACTCTCGTTGTAAACCCTAATTACACAGGAAGAGGTCTGGGAAAATTATTTGTGGCGTTTTTCGAAAATTATTGCCGTCTGGAAGGATGCGAGGTTGTCAGACTCGATACTCAGGAAAAGAATATCGGTCCCTTAAATATGTACCCAAAACTTGGTTATCATCTCGCAGGTATTTTTTAATACAACCTTTCAGGATTTACCCTCAGAAATAAGACTCGCATTGTTTGAAAAAAAATTATAAAATCATGAAACATTTTTTATATCTTGCAGCTATAGGAATAATTGCATTCTTTTCGGCATGTTCTCACACCGGCTCTAAACAACAGGAAACTATTTCTAATGAAAGAGAGAGTGCTCTTAAAACTTTGGGAGACTCCCTCCATGCCATCACTGAAAAGTATCCCGGGGAAATAGGAATAGCTATTTTGACCGATACAGGTGATACTATCACGACAAACAATGCAGGTAAATATCCCCTAATGAGTGTGTTCAAATTGCATCAAGCCATTTCTCTATGCCATCTTTTTGAAGAAAACGACATCTCTTTAGACTCAATTGTCAATATAAACAGAGACCAACTCAACCCTGACACATGGTCACCGATGCTGAAAGATTACTCCCAGAATACGATAAATATTTCTGTGAGAGATCTTCTCCGATATACTCTCATGCAAAGCGACAATAATGCAAGCAACTATTTGTTTGAAAATATAGAAAGCGTAAATGATGCCGATAAATTCATCGCCACACTCATTCCACGCGACAGTTTCAAACTTAAAGTCACAGAAGCCCAGATGTGGGACAACCATGCTCTCTGTTATGAAAATTATTCATCTCCCCTTGGAGCAGCCCTATTGATCAACCGCCTGTTCACCGACAGTATAATTGGAAAAGGAAACCGGGATTTCATTTGCACTACTCTTAAAGAATGCAAAACAGGTATGGACCGTATCGTGGCACCTCTTAAGGATAAAACCGGGGTGACCATAGCTCATAAAACTGGATCAGGATTCAGAGATGATAACGGTGTCTTGTCAGCTCATAATGACGTAGGATTCATAGAACTTCCTGACGGTAGACATTACACTCTTGCCGTGCTGGTAAAAGATTTTAAAGGGAACGAAACTGAAGCAGCGAAGAGTATTGCCGACATTTCGGCAACAGTCTATTCTATTTTGACAGACAAAATCTATCGCTAAATTCCCCCAAGAACAATGACAGACATCCATCTGTCTAACCTTTACATTGAAGTTGTTTCGACTTTTTTCTTTTTCAAGATTTCGTCAGATTTTCGAGGCGCTTTTGAAACTTGAAGAGGGAGTTTAGCGGGCTAAACGACCGATGAAAGGTTCAAAAGCGACCGAAAAGATGGCGGAAGATTGGGAAAGAGGT
>CAJTZQ010000060.1 GCA_910583795.1 uncultured Muribaculaceae bacterium | reverse complement strand
TTGTTATGCCCTATAACATTTTTTCAAAATCAAATTTAAACAGTTTCTAAGAAACAGTCTAAAATAAATTTTGGCAGTTTCTAAATACACCTTAGTAAATCTTGAAGTTATGAAAGAATCTTTTTTATTTTTGGCACAAGGCTTTGAGGAAATCGAGGCGCTTACAGCAGTTGATGTATTAAGGAGAGCCGGCATTTCAGTTAAAACGGTTTCTATAACATCGGCACTTCAAGTGGAGGGC
This sequence comes from uncultured Muribaculaceae bacterium, assembly GCA_910583795.1. Classification (GTDB taxonomy): domain Bacteria; phylum Bacteroidota; class Bacteroidia; order Bacteroidales; family Muribaculaceae; genus Lepagella. The sequence continues at coordinate 22,665 of CAJTZQ010000060.1, read as the reverse complement.
GCGCATGGAGTCACAGTCAATGCTGATCTGTTGTTTGACAATACTTTGTTTCCCTCCCCTGAATGGCTAATTTTGCCCGGAGGGATGCCCGGGGCAACAAATCTTTATGAATTTGCTCCTTTGCGTGGTCTTCTTGAGCGTCAGGCGGGAGCCGCTAATGGCAGGATAGCTGCCATCTGTGCTGCGCCTGCTGTAGTGCTCGGTCAGTTGGGTTTGTTGAAAGGGAAAAAGGCTACGTGCTATCCGGGTTTTGAAGAGATGCTCAAAGGTGCGAGGGTATCGGAAGCTCCGGTAGTGGTTGATGGTAAATTCGTGACAGCTAATGGTCCGTCATCAGCTTTGCATTGGGCACTTACAATAGTTAAGGAGACCAAGGGCACAGACGCTGCCGTGCAAGTGGCAAACGGAATGCTTCTCTATCCGAAATCAGACGCAGGACTCGGATATTTCTTTGGCTAATAAATTCGGCAGTCTTTGACTGCCGAATTTATTTTATGAATGTGAATGAGAGGAGAAGTTCCCGTCCGCGCAAACCGTAGGAATAGGAGAAGCGGTCAAGCCCGTTGAAGATGGTATATGAATAGCTTTTGCAGTCGAATATGTTGCGCAGCTCAAGACCGAAACGCAAGGATTTGAACTTATAGACGGCACCGGCGTCAAACAGGGACATTGTCTTATATTGTTTTTCAGAAATCTCTTTTCTTGTTATGTCGGATTTAAAATTGATCTCCCAATTGTCGCCGGGATAAAATTTCAAACCGATATCATGATTTTGTGATGTATATGATCTTCGCATGTCACGAAACTTGGTGGATGTGAAGGAAAGAAATAGATCATAATCCAGTTCAAACCATCCTAATGGATTTGTTGAGATGTTCGGAGAGAAAGAGTATGTTGTGCCATAATACTTCACTCTCATGTCATTTTGTTCTGTCTCATTGCGGGAACGGTTAAATGACCCGTTAAGAGTAATTTTGGTATGTAATTCCCGGAATTGCTTTGACAACGTGATGTTGCTGTTGAAGGAATCGTAATTGTTTGGGGATAGATAATTTGATATGGTTATAAGTCCGGATGAAACATATTGCCGGGACATAAGATTGTTCCAACCTTTGGAGTATCCGGCATCAATACGGAAATTCCATAGTGTCAATGGAGATTTGAAACTATATCTTAACGATGAATTAAATCTTTTGGTGTGGGAAATTATTCCGGATTTCAATTGCATCGACATATAGTCTGTCATGACGGGTGAAGTCATCAGATCAAGAATGTCTCCGTAGGAGTTATGGAAGTCGATGCCACCTCCGAATGTGGATTTTGATGTGGCGTCATAGTTAGCATAGACTGAAGGGGAAAGGCTGAGATAAACTTTATTGTTTGCTGCAGGAATTGTACCGGAATTTTTCCGGTCGTAAATATTCACGCTCAATGGGACTCCGGCACGAAAGACAAATCTGTTATATCTGGAGGAGTATTCATAGCTTGGAGATATTGAAAATTTAAACTCATCGCTTGTCAGATGATTTTCCGCATTTATGAATTCATCACCATATCCGTCATCCTGAAGCCTGGAGTGGATACGGTTGTGGTTGAAGGCGAAAGATACAGGAAGATAGATACGAGACCTCTTGTATTCAAATACCCCTGATATGAGTTCGGAGGCTCGCAGTGAATAGGAGCGTGCCGTCTGCAATAGACTTGCCTCCGGATCCTCGCCTCCCGACACATTGATTATTCCTTCGGGATTTGCCCTTAATTGTACGAAGGTTTCAGAATTCCATTTCATCTTCCCACGCCGCCAATTAATATCGAAAAAATCATAGATGTTGAAAGATTTCATGTCTTGAGCCTGGGAGATGGAATATGCATCGTTATCTACAGGAAGACGGTAGGTTGAAAACGATGCATTACCGGAAATACTGTTGCGTATGTATCTGTCATCGCTATTAAGCTTGTATTCTACGGAAAAGGAAGGTTTATGGGAATAGGCGGAGGGAGACATGGAAGTCTTGACGACTACGTCAGATTCACCTGCGAAATAGGTTGCATCTTCGGAATAGTCATAATCAGTATGTGTATATTCGTAACCGATGTTGGTACGGAGCGTAGCGTCTTTTGAGAGTTTGTTGATGAAGTTAAGGGTGGTGGACAAGTCGACAGGTCTTATCCATCTTGTCCTGTTGAGGGGAGGGGTTGAGGCGGAGAGGTTGCCGAGAATATTTTCCGCATAATTGGGCATTTCATTGCGGTTGTCATAACTGTAATGAATCACATGGTCGTAAGATGAAAATTCATTTACGTTCCCCGCCTTTAATGTAAGGATGGTCTGGAAATTGTCTGTAAACATCATCCCTGCGCCTGATGCCTCACCCATCAATTTGTCGCCATATCCGGCTTTCAAACCGTATTTCCCCATTGGCTTGAACATCGCCTTTGGTTTTAAGCGGATATTTAATGCTACATTGTCGTTGAAAACGTTGCGGTCAATTTTCTTGTTTTGATGGTTGTTGAGAATCTCGACCGCGCTGACGTATGAATGCGGAATACTGGTAGTGGCTATATTGTATTTGCCCCCTAAAAGATCCATCCCGTTTATGTAGAAATTTGAGATGCTTTTCCCGTTGTATTTAATGCCACCTGAGTTTTCAACCTCAACTCCCGGCACTTTCTTGAGGGCATCCTGCAACGAGACATCGCCTTTACCGGCAAAGGCTGCGAGATCGTATACAATAGTGTCTCCCTTCAGTCTGACAGAGGGTGCTTTCACCGTCACCTCCTTAAGTAATGTGGAAGTGCGGTGAAGCTCTATTGAAACAGGGATTGAAAAGTCGCGGATAACAAATGTCTCAGTTTCATAGCCCAACTTACTGAATCTGATTTTTACTGAATCGGGTATAGTTGGAATTGTTATAGCGAATCTTCCGTCTTTGCCCGTTTTTGTGTGCCATTCTTTCCCTTCCGGGGAGTAAGTCTTGACCATGACCGTGGAAAGCGGTTTTTTATCCTCGCTTTTTACAGTTCCGGTGATTCTGGTTTCGCTGTTTGCCACTCCGGCAAACAACGAAACCATTATAATCAATATCAGGATAGGACGGAAATTCATGAATATATAGTTTTACTTTATTTTAGAATCGGTTCTCACTACAATGATATCGTCTTTCGACTTTTCTCCGTTGACAGACTTGCTATCTTTTTCTTTGATTTCGACCACTTCGAGCGGAATCGACCCCTTTTCTGAGTTTCTTATTAATGTGCCGTTGACTAAAATATTGTTGGTATCCCCTTTGCGCACCGATATGCTTTCAATGTCTGACGGATTTATGCTCTCCATAGGGTTATTATCATAGACAGCTTTCCGTTCTTCGAAATCTTTATGATTGATCTTTACGAGATTCGGGATCTTATCCGGGGATACATCCCCACTTCCTTCGCGGAATGACACCGCGACAAAGCGGTGTATATTGTCGTTATCATAGGCTTGCATCACTAATCCGGGGAGACCCGTGAGTTTCCAAGGACCAAACGGTACAGGTATTTCTTCTGCATACCAAGCCGTCCAGAGTCTGCCGCCGTATTCTCCCTGGGCTTTCTTGCACTCATATCCGCATACTGTCTGCGTTTCGTCTGTCAATTCCCATTCAATAAGCGGTGTCTTCTCTTCATATTTATATGTAAATGGAGCCATTGGAGAGATAGTCGTAAGTTTATTGTCGGCACTTGAGTTAAACATGCGTCGGTCGAAATAAGGGACAGCATTCATATCGCGTTCCTCATACTCCTTTATCACATCGTCGCTTATACCTTTTATAGCGGAAACGGAGTCGAGCTGGAATGCTGCGTAATCAAGGAACTTGGAGTTTTCTTCTCCAATTTGCAACATGCAATTGAATGTGTCGGAAATGTCTCCTTTTTCGGTTTTCCCATTCACATCATATTGATAGATGCATTCATATAATGCCGGATTTTGGGCGTAAACCGCCGGGGCAGCCGCCAAAGCGGTTGCCAGAATAATTTTTTTCATAATGTATGTAGTTATTTTAAATTTTCTTTGTTTGCAATTTCTTCGGATGTCAGGAGTTCGACCACTATCAGTCCGTTAGGGTGTTTGTCAGCATCTTTAAACACGGAAATTGACTTAATTATGGATGGGTCAAGCGTGTTTAACGATTCATAACTTACAAGTTTCCCGTCTATCATATAATCAGGAGCATCCGGGCCTTGTGATCCTACTCTGACTATAGGGTCTTGTGGAGTTTGAGAATGTGTGGTAGCGTTATCAACATTCTTTTTTATTGTTCCTGTGTCGATTATCGTTATGTCTAAGGGATGCACTATTGATGCCGGTTCAATTTGATTGGATACTACTTCCGGTGTCAGGGGATGAATTTCAGCAATTTCAGTTTTGGCTTCTTCCGTCGGGATTGTTGAGGCTTGTTGTATTGTCTCAGAATTTCCGGTGCTGACAACGGGTGTGTTTTCTTTGTAGATATTATTATCTACTATTTCCTCTGCGATAGTCTTTTCTGTTCCGTATGTCGTATTAAACTTAGGTGTATCCATGATTTCGGCTGGGATATCCTTGTGTCTTTCATTTGATTCGAATGCACTTGCAAGAGGATTAAAGAAATTAGCGAATGTGTCTGAACTTATTGCTAAAGATCCTGCAATTGCTGCTGGAATACACAACAAAGAGATCAATCTTGTTGAGTTTTTTGTCCCTTTTCGATTTATCATGGAAAGTCGAGCCTTCAGACTGCTATGGTTAAAGCTGTCTGTCATGTATTGAAATTTCGGTCCCACAGCTTCTCTAAGAAGCAGGTATTGATAATCGTGCATGTCGTGCCCTTGGGAAATAACATCATTGTCTGCCTGGAACTCATGGACATCGTGTATCTCTCTGAGCATAAGCCATGCGAGAGGATTCCACCATTGTATAATTGCAATACACCTTCCAAAGAGGAGGTCAAGGTAGTGGCGGTGGCGGATATGGCTTGATTCATGGGCGATTATCATTTCATTATGAGCTTTGTAGTCAGTCTCTGAAAGATAGATACGTCCTCCGAAACTGAATGGCGATATTGTGGGTTCCGACACTACGATTACATGCATATCACCTATCATGCGGCTCTTACCTGAGAACCGGCACTTTGCTATTCTGATTATGCCAATGAGAAAGAGTATGCCACCGATTATAGAACCTCCGATCATCAACAAGACAATTGCATCTACGATAGGATTTGATCCGGTCGACTGTGCAGCTGCGTTATTGGTAAGCGTTGCAAGTGTTGCCCAATCAAAGTTTTGAACAGTCTTATCGGCCGAGGTCATAAACCACTCTTGCTTGAGGAATGGAATGAGAAGACTTATCGGATATATGGCAAACAGAATTGCTCTTTGCAAGGATGCGCATTTCAATCGTCCTGCCGTCAGTTTGTAGACCGAAAACAGAATGGAAAGCATAACCGCCACCTTTATTATGTAGATTGAAAAATCACCCATGATGCTATTTTTTAGATTCGATAATTTTGATAAGCTCTTTCAATTCGTCGACTGATACCTTTTCTTCTTCCACGAGTGCCGAGACGAGACCTTTACCGCTGTTGTTGAAATAATTTTTCAGAAGTGTGCCAAGTGATTTCTTCCTGACATTTTCGCGTGGAATCAAGGCTTTATATTTAAATGAGCCTCCATGAACTTCGTGTGTCACCACACCCTTTTGTTCAAGAAGCCTTACGAAAGTTGATATTGTGTTGACGTGAGGCTTGGGATCGGGCATAAGTGCCACAATCTCTTTTACAAAAAGCGGACCGTTGTCCCACAATATTTGCATCACTTCCTCTTCCTTGTTTGTAAGCTGGATATCTGATAAGTTTTTAGTCATATAGAGTTTAGAGTTGGGGGTTTAGAGTTGGGGGGTTAGGGATGGTGGTTTTTAATGCCTCTTTCAGACTGATTTAATCGTATAGTGGTCATCTGATCGCGGCAGCTGTAAACTGGAGTCCCATAATTTTACTATGAGTCATGTAAACCTAAGCCTTTAGTTGAACTATTCGTTTAGTTGACGATGCAAAATTACTCTAATTATTTTAATCTGCAAACAAATTCAACTACAATCTTAGTTGAGTAGGCTTAAAAAATGTTAATTGATTCAACTTTCGATTTCGAAAGGTATGTTGTAATTTTTAAGTGAGCATGCGTTAAATAAACTCGACTTTAAATAGTAGAGGAGTTGAGTGAAAATTATAAGAATAACTTTTTTTATAAGATTATTGTAACTAATTTTGCAGTAAATTGTCATTTAAACGTAAATTCAAACAATTTCATTACATTTAACCAAATGAAGTTGTTAAAACTTTTTACGGAGAATGAATTTATTGTGGCTTTTTACCTTAAAAAAGACCTCTTTCCCAATCTTCCGCCATCTTTTCAGACGCTTTTGAACCTTTCATCGGTCGTTTAGCCCGCTAAACTCCCTCTTCAAGTTTTAAAATCGTCTCGAAAATCTGACGAAATCTTGAAAAAATTTTTTTAAACAACTTCAATTTATGAAAACGATTCGATTAAGGCAACTGATGTTTCTTTTTATTCCGATTGTTGCCTTTTTAATTACACCGCAAATTGATGCCCAGTCAAAGATCACTGTTACCGGAGGCATCTATAACGGAGTTACATCAAAAAAACAATCAGACGTCACTGTAGAAATCCTCACGTCAGACAGCACATCTATAGCCTCGCAGCATTTGGAAGGCGTCGGTTATTATCTTGACAGTATGGCAGACAGAGTGGTTGAAGGGGTAAATAACACTTATCGAATCTCTATTCCTAAAGTGGAAGGTGACTATATAATCAAGGTGTCGCTTGATGGGTACGAGACGGTGTATAAGCCATTGCCTCTTAAAAATCTCGGTTCCCGCCAATCGGAGTATGAGGTGCCGAATATATATATTAGGCCTGAAGCGAAAGCCAGGGATCTGGGAGAAGTGGTGGTGAAGGCAAGTAAGGTTAAATTCTATAATAAGGGAGACACAATAGTATATAACGCAGATGCCTTTCAGCTTACTGAAGGGTCGATGCTCGATGCTCTCGTAAAACAATTGCCCGGGGTGGAAATTAAAGATGGCGGAGCGATCTATGTCAACGGAAGATATGTGGAGTCTCTGTTATTAAACGGTAAAGACTTTTTTAATGGAAACAACGAGGTGATGCTCGACAATCTCGGGGCATATCTTGTGAAAGACATACAAGTCTATGAAAAGGGTGGAAATCTTAGCGAGATGATGGGCAAGAATCTTATCGACGACACCCAATATGTGATGGATGTAAAGATCAAGAAAGATTATATGGCTGGAAACCTTCTTAATCTCATCGGCACCGGAGGCACAAGCTCAAGATATCTCGGAAAAGTTTTCGGAATGCATTACACCAATAATTCAAGAGTAGCTGTGTATGGAAACGTCAACAATCTAAACGACTCAGACAAACCTAACGACGGAAAAGGTTTCCAATTATATCAGGGTGCACAGCAAGGTGGACTTACCGATACGTATCGGGGGGGTGTGGATTATTTTGCCGATAACCCTCTTCATACATGGGAATTGAGCGGAAACGCAGATTTCTCATTTAATAAAAACACCAACTACAGGGATAACTATGTGACAACATTTCTTCCTGCCGGAAATATTTATGACTATTCGTTCAGTCGTCCGTTGCGTAAAAATCTCGGTGTATCCACGAGTCACAAACTGAGAATTAAAAAGGATATGTGGGAACTTGACATCAATCCCTCTTTCCTTTATAATCACGACAAGAATGAGTCAGAAAACACCAATGCATCGTTCAGGAATGAAATAGACGGAATTACTCCGGAGATTATTTCCGGATTGTTCGGCTCGAATAATGACAAGGATATCAATTCTCTTGTAAACCGAAACATTAGCAGTAGCTTCGGATTGAATCATGGCGTAAATGCAAAGTTGTTTTCTGAATTCTTCTATAAGATAAAGAAATCGAGCGATCTGTCGTCTATATGGGTATCGGCAGACTTTAAAGATTATAGAAGTGACCGCGACAACTTCAGGGATATCGTCTATGGCGACGATCCGTCGATGAAGAATCTTCAGAAACAATTGTATGATGAGGTTCCTAATAAAAATTTCAATCTTAATGTCGGAACCAAGTATTATTTTAATATAAAGAACGGCACAACAGGATTCCTCTATAATTTCAATCATGAGGATGAAAGGAAGCGTTCGGAACTTTATCTTCTTGAAGCGAGGGTGCAGACCGGTGACATTTCGTTCGACTTCGATGGGATGGAACCGGTGTTTGATCCAGGCAACAGTTATACAAGCCGCCTTATTCAGAATTATCATCAGATCAGACCGTTTTATACGCAGGAATATCTGTCAGACAACTGCAGGCTCTCTATAAAGGTTTCTCCTGAAATAAGTTTCTATAACCGTCATCTTGATTACCATCGAGGCAATATCGATGTTTCTCCCAAGAAGAATGATGTGACACTCAGAATCATGGATACTTATCTCATGTGGATGACTAATGATTACAAATTTCATATAATGACCGGCTACGACAGGACTCCCAACCTTGCATCTCTTGTGGATATGGTGGATATGAAAGACACTTCCGACCCCCTTAATATAATGGAGGGAAATCCCGATTTAAAAAATGCCATTCAAAACAGATATTATATGTATCTGAATTACTACAGGCGGGAAGGGATTTCACATATGGCTAATTTTACATATGGATGGAATGAGAATGATCTTACAAGGGGCTACCGTTATGATTCGGAATCGGGAGTGAGGACGTATAAGACCTACAATGTGTCGGGCAATAATAATTTGAATCTTACGTATTCTTTTTATGGGAAATTACCCGGAGTGATGAATAAATTCATGATACATAACTCCGCGACTTTTAATCATTCCGTTTATGCTAACATGATCGGGGAGAACACAGACCCTGTGAAACAGAAAGTACGAAACACCGGAGTGAGCGAAAGCTTGGATTTCATTTATCAGACTGACAAGATTACGGTCGGTCCAAACGGATATTTCTACTATAGACATACAAGGTCGGCGGCGGAGATGTTTGACTCTTTCAATGCATTCGATTTTTCTTATGGGCTGACAGGGAGTTTCAGAACTGACAAAGGTTTCAGCTTCGGCACAGACATAACTATGAATTCACGCAGGGGATATTCCCAGAGTGAAATGAACGATAATGTTCTTCTTTGGAATGCATGGGCAAGCTATTCGATGCTCAAAGGCGCTTTGTTGTTCAGACTCAAGGCGAATGATATTCTTGCGCAGACCAAGGGAATTTCCTATAGTATCAACGCACAGGGACGTACCGAAACAAGGTATCAGACTCTCCCGAGATATGTATCGCTGACGGTGGAATACAAATTCGATTTCCGCCCTAAGAGAGAAAAGCAGCAAAATAAATAATTCAAAATTCTTTTGTGAAGCTTGAATAAAACAAGAATTAATGAGTGATCTATATTATACCATAGAAAGGGAAGGGGAAGCTCAGTTCCGAGAGAAGATGAGCCGCTTCATATCGTTTGCCAGAAAAGTGACGGACGCTGATGAGGCTCGCGCTATTGTGAAGGAATATCAGAATGAATATCATGACTCACGCCATGTGTGCTGGGCTTATATGATAGGTCCGGAGAGAAAGGAATGGCAACTGAATGATAATGGAGAACCTTCAGGCACGGCAGGCAAGCCGATCTTGGGACAGATCAACAGTAAGGAACTTACAAATGTCCTTGTCGTGGTGGTACGCTATTTCGGCGGTATCAAGTTAGGTACTCCGGGATTGATAGCAGCCTACAGGGAGGCTGCCAGACTGGCTCTTGAAGAAGCGGGCAGAAAGGAGATGCATCAGATGGAGACAATAACGGTAACATTCCCATATATGGCAGCCGATGGTGTCATGCGTATTGTGAAAGGAAATGAGATTGAAGTGATCAACCGGACTTTTGACAACACTTGCAGCATGACATTGCAGTTCAGAAACGACCATGCAGAAGAAATCAAAGGTCGTCTTCTGTCAGTTGATGGAGTTACGTTTGGAGAGTAACTCTTCCACTTCTCTCATGTCTTGCGCAGTGCCCAGGTAACGGTCAGAGTCGATTCCCTTTGCTTTCAGATCATCGGGCGTGTAAGGGAATTGTTTGTTTGACGGATTATACCATATTGCTTCCCAGCCTGCAAGAAGTGCCCCGATGATGTCTGTGTCGGGATTGTCACCCACCATAATAGGAGTTCCTGTGGCTCCGGTCTCTGATACTGTGTAATCAAACAATCTCGGATCCGGTTTCTGAATGCCGATTTCATCGCTTACTATGACCCGGCAGACATATTTCCATAATCCTGAACTGTTAAGTTTCCGATACTGTGTGTCGGCAAATCCGTTGGAGATTATCCCGATCATTTTTGATTTGACAAGCTTTTCAAGCAGAGGGATCACTCCGTAGGGCGTGTGTGGAAATGTTGCAAGTTTTGTGAGATAAGCATCATTAATCATTGCACATTCAGAAGGTGGATTATCTGCAGGTGTGTCCGGATATAACGTAGCCCTCCAACGTTCTGTCTTAATGAAATCGGAAGAGACGTTCCCTTTCGCGAATTCTTCCCACATCTTGGAATTGTGAGTATGGTAGACTTCCAAAAAACTGTTGAAGGATGGAAATTTATCACGCACCAAAGCATATTCACGATATATATACTCAAGGCTTCGCAATGAATTGGCAGCGAAATCCCAGAGAGTGTCATCAAGATCGAAGAATATCCATTCCGGACGATTGAATGTAGAAAAATCCATGATAATATGGGGTAAGAATTGGTTTCAGAGGCAAAATTAGGCAAAAAATCCGGTTTTTTAAGTGCAACCTTTTACGGAATGAAAAAAAATTACGATATTTGCACTGCCAAACCGGAAACGCGCCGAAAAGCGGTAGCATTAAGTTCGTTCCGGAGGATAAAACAAGACAAACAACAATACATTTTTACTAAAAATGACAAAAGCTGAGATAGTAACTGAGATTTCTCGCTCAACCGGTCTTGAGAAAGGCGCGGTGCTTGAAGTGGTAGAGAAATTTATGGAGGTTGTCAAAGACACAATGGCAGGTGACGAAAACGTTTATCTCCGTGGCTTTGGAAGTTTTGTTGTCAAGACAAGGAAAGAGAAGACAGCACGCAACATCTCAAAGAACACAACAATCATAATCCCTGAGCATAAGGTGCCCACATTCAAGCCGTCGAGAGTGTTTCTTGATGAGGTTGAGAAATGAGGATTTATGATAGAAAATCGCAATCAAACAATTTTATAATTAACTAAAATATTAACCAATATGCCAAGCGGAAAGAAAAGAAAAGGCCACAAGATGGCTACCCACAAACGCAAAAAAAGACTGAGAAAGAATCGTCATAAGAAGAAATAATCTGACGTCGTGTCAGGAATTTATTTCCTTCAAACGATTCGACAGTCTTAGAACAAACCTATGGGTGGAGGATTTGCTTCACCCATAATAAGTTTGTTCTTTTTTTATTTTTTACACGTCCTGAATATACGGTTTCATTGCGTTGTCCGTGCAGGACGGATTATGATTCTTAATACAGATGAAAAGCGAATTAGTAGTAGACGTACAACAAAAGGAGATTTCAATCGCACTGCTTGAAGACTCGCGTCTTGTTTCACTACAGAAGGAAAGCCGCAACATCGCATACGCGGTGGGCGACCTTTATCTTGCGAAAGTGAAAAAGATTATGCCAGGTCTGAATGCTGCGTTTCTCGATGTGGGCTACGACAAAGATGCTTTTCTTCATTATCTTGACCTGGGCCCTCAGTTCAGCTCATACACCAAATTCTTCCAGGAGGCTATGGCTGACAAGAAAAAGGTGCCTAATATCTCAAAATTCAAATTCGAGCCCGACATTCCCAAGCAGGGCACAATCCAGAATGTTTTGCAATCGGGGCAGCAGCTCCTGGTGCAGATTGCAAAAGAACCGATCTCTTCTAAAGGTCCGCGTCTCACAACGGAGATATCTTTCACCGGACGTTTCATGGTTCTTATGCCTTTCGGCGACAAGATCTCGATCTCTCAAAAGATCAAATCTACTGAAGAGAAGATACGCTTGCGCCAGCTTATAGGCAGTATAAAGCCCAAAGGATTTAGTGTGATTGTGCGCACCTCGGCGGAAAATAAACGTGTGGCTGAACTCAACAATGAGATGAAGACTCTCGTGAAATGTTGGGAAGACTCCATCGCAAAGATGCAGCGCAGTCAGCCGCCGATGCTGATTTATGAGGAAGATTCGAGGGCTGTGAGTGTGATCAGAGACATCTTCAGTCCGAATTTTGAGAATATATTTGTCAACGAGGAGGAGACTTTCTCCCAGATTCAGAATTATGTAGCGCTGATTGCTCCGGATAATAAGGACATTGTAAAGTTTTACAACAAGGAAGTCCCTATTTTCGATAATTTCAATATCACGCGTCAGGTAAAAAGTTCTTTCGGCAAGACAGTGTCGTTTAAGAGCGGTGCCTACATCATTATTGAGCATACGGAAGCGCTTCATGTGATCGATGTTAACTCCGGCAACCGCAGCAAGGCGAGCCCCGACCAGGAGTCGAACGCATTGGATGTGAATCTTAAAGCTGCCGATGAAATCGCGCGCCAGCTTCGCCTTCGCGATATGGGAGGTATCATCGTGATAGATTTCATCGATATGAACAAGGCTGAACATCGTCAGGCTTTGTATGACCACATGCGAGAGGTCATGGCTAACGATCGCGCCCGACACAACATTCTCCCGTTGAGTAAATTCGGACTCATGCAGATCACCCGCCAGCGTGTTCGCCCCGCACTCGATATCACAACGAGCGAAACTTGTCCGTCTTGTTATGGAAAAGGGGAGATTCAGCCTTCGCTTCTATTTACCGATAAATTGGGTGAAAAACTGGATTATCTTGTTAATAATCTTCAGGTCAAGAAGTTCACAATGTATGTGCATCCCTATGTGGATGCATACATCAAGAAAGGGATGTTTTCCCTTTATGGCAGATGGCGCAGAAAGTATGGCAGAAGTTTCAAGATTCTCGCCGATGAATCTCTCGCCTATTTGCAATATAAGGTGTTTGACGATCAAAAGAAGGAGATCGATGTCAAGGAGGAAAGCGATTTCAATAGTAATCAGTCGAAAACACATGCCCGCCAGAAGAATGGCGTAAATGAAGAAAAGGATTAAGAGTAGGTAGTACTCAAGTCAGCCCAAGGCTGCGGCGGCAATCCCCGCCAGAATGATTAAAAAACAGGGATGCAGTAAGCATTCCTGTTTTTTTGTTATCGTCGGATTTCCCAATTTTCAAGGGTGCGGGATTCTGTGGAGAAGTTCGCACCTATTTTTATTATTTGCCTTTCATCGATAGAAAAAGGTAGACTATATTGTGTATCTTCAATTTGGGCAATTGCAATATCAGGATTCGAATTTACTTTTATCTCGATTATATAAATATAACAATTGGTCTTAATCAATACATCGATACGCCCTTTGGAGGTGTGGTATTCAACGTTGACATGTAGACCGATAAGCATGAACAGCAGATAGAGCGCATTTTGGAAATTTATTTCCTTTTCCATTTGCATTTCGTAAGGAATTGCAGCAAAAAGTGTTTGTATCCTTATCATGAATGCTTCAGCATCACCTCCGTTTATTTCTTTGATAAAATGTCGGATAGAGAATTGCGTGCTGTCTTTGTCAAGACCGGTGTAATGAGGCACCAAAGATGATATGAAGCCATCTTTAACTTCCCTGTTAGGGTATCCGAGGGTATAGACATTATATTCCGGATCATACTTTTTTATCGAGAGATAACCGCTTTGATATAATACAGGAATTGGATCATTGGCTGCAGCATCAATACCGTACATACGGCTTCCTTCACATTCAGTTCCGTCTACTTTTGAGAGTTCATATCGCCGGTTCTGCATCAAATTTATAAGAAAGGTAGGTGTCCCGGTATAGAACCAGAATGGTTCTATTTTCTTTTTGTCGAAGCAACATAAGATACTATGCGGATTATAAATATCGGGACAATTCTCAGAAAAATGGTATCCATCATAGTTTTCTTTCAGTTTCCGGAATGTTTCCTTGCATGATATCTCTCTGGCTTGAGCCAACAGATTTATACTTACTTTAAAGTTTTCAGCGAGTTCCTTCTCTGTTATTCCGCATATCGAAGCGAATCTGTCATCAAGTGAAATGTCTAAGAGATTATTAAGCCCTGAGAAAATATTCAAATGTGCAAATTTTGTAACCCCTGTCAACAAACAGAATTTTAGATGTTCGTCGGTAGATTTCAATACAGAGTAGAAACCTCTCAGCTTGTCACGGTGTAAACCGGAGATAGAATCGTCATGTATCGTGTCAAGAATGGGTTTGTCGTATTCATCAATCAATACCACCACTTGTTTACCTGTGAATTTATGGGCTGATTTAATCAAAGTGTAGAATCTGCCTGCCAATGTGGAAGCTGTTTCAACTACATTATACTGCTTTTCGTATTCTTTCAGCAACAGATCAATGCGTGCATCCAAAGACGAAGAATCAATATAAGATTCCGCATTAAGGTCAAGATGGATAACAGGATATGAATCCCAATCTAAATCTGGATATGTTGAAATATCCAATCCTTCAAACAGTTCTCGTTTCCCTTGAAAGAAAGTTTTGATAGTTGACAGCAATAAACTTTTACCGAAGCGTCGGGGTCGACCTAAGAAATAGTATTTGGTCCTGCGGATAAGTTCATAGATAAAACGGGTCTTGTCTACATACACATATCCACCTTTTCGAATTTCTTCGAAATTTTGAACTCCTATTGGGTATCTTAGATCTGTCATTGTATTTTGATATATATTTATGCAAATATAAGGAATATTCTTTATATCTGCAATTTATACATGAGTGCTTTATGAAAGAATTAAATTCGCATATACATATAGGTGAGAAAATAAAGAAAGGTCGATTCACATCGACCTTTTTTCCATAATACTTTTTAACTAACCTAACATCATGAAACGATTTTCTGTATTTATAACAACAGAGATTGAAAAAAGATCATGTAAATTTTAATTTTGAGCGTTTTTATTCAAATCATTTGGATTGATAGTTGATTATAACTAAATTTGTGTATACATATTTTAAGATATAAAAGAGGTATGAGGGTATCTGCATATTGTAAATTAATTGTGATTGCCGTGGTGCTGACTTTTGTTGGGTGTAATCGGAATAGAGAGGAAAATAAAGTTGAACAAACGCTCTCGTTCACGGAAATTGCGAAAGTGGATGCTGATATGCCGGTTGCTTTTGAAGTGAATGGGAACAGTCTGTTTATTACGGATTATTCCGGAGATAAACTTGTTAAGGAGTTTAATCTGGATTCTAAAGAGATAGTAAGGTCTTTGGTACAAAGAGGGAATGGTCCGGGTGAGGCGCTTTCCCCTATCAGTGCTTTTGTCGGGAAAGACTCAATAATAGTTTATAGCCGACCAATCATGTCACTGATATCGATACCACTCAATCATTCTGCCGGTGTAAAGGAATTGAAGAATGGTGTGGTGCTTCCATTTATGGTGTCGGATCTATTCAAAATGAATGACAATGGATTCATTGCTTCGATAATACCATTTGGTGCTGATGATTCAATTAAAGGGAAAAGGTTTATGTTGATTGACCGATATGGTCAGCAGAATGGTTTATTCGGATCGTATCCAAAAATTATAGATAAAGACAAAACCGTAAGTGACGATGTGTTGGCTCATTTCCATCAAACGCTCTCGGTTCTGTTTCCGAATGACACTATAATGATCGCGCTGACAAATTATGTGATGAGCAAATATGTTGACAGTGGAGATGGATTTACATTGAAATCAGAAAAGATGCTGATTCCATACGAATATGAATATCAGGATGCCACTGAAACGAGTTCGGCTATTGCAAAAAGAAAGGATGATATGGAAAGAGGGATAAACGGGGCAGTGCTATGGAATGGAAAGATTTTAGTGTCAAGGAGATATGCTGATTCAGAAGATGTGGATAAGGTTTATTTTGAATTATATGACACGGATGGAAATCTTGAACAGCAATTATACCCGGAACAAAATGTTTATTATCCTTTTGCAATAACCTCCGAAGGTTACATACTTGCAAATGGAGGTGAGTCCGAAGGAGGGATGATACTTTTGAAATCCACCACAAACTTAATGTGAAGGATATACATCAATAAATAAAGAAAGGTCGATTCACATCGACCTTTTCTTTACATAATACTTTTAACTAACCTAACATCATGAAACGATTTTCTGTATTTATAACAACTGAGATTGAAAAAAAGATCATGTAAATTTTAAATTTGTGCGTTTTTTGATTAAACTCGTTTGGAATGATAGTTAATTATAGCTAAATTCGCAATGAAGTCGTGTATACTTTTTTAGATATTCAACTTTCGTTTGCGAAAGTTGAGCTTTATGAGGCTATAATTTATTCTATGATTAAAAAAATTGTTTTCTTTATTTATTTCATTATAAATATCAGTTGCATTATATCATGTGAAAACGATGGTGCTTACGATAAAAAAATGAATGATGCGGATGCTTTGCTGGAGGAGTTCCCTGATTCCGCATATACGATTTTAAAATTGATAGACCCTGAAAAGTTGAAAGGGGAGGATAAGGCAAGATATAGTGTTCTGAAGACTGCAAGTTTAATGAAACAAGGTCTTGAGATAAATATAGATTCGTCTATGAACGACGCCTATGTCTTTTATTGCGAAAATCAAACCCCTTCAAGAGAAGCTATGCTTACTCATTTTATCAAGGCATTTTCATCGGATTCTGCTATCAATAAACTCGTTGAATACGATAATGTTATAAAAAACGCTTCCGGTAAGGATTCTTTAAGATATGTGGCGCTTACTTATACAAATATAGCATTGATATATCATGAGAAATATGATTATGAAGACGAGATCATGAATATTCAATTGGCTGAAAAATGCATTTGTGATTCATTAGACAGCGATGTGGTAAATCATATTTACGGGGCTAAAGGATTATATTATTTAGGTGTTCAAAAAAATGACAGCGCCTTATTTTTATTTGAAGAGTGTCTAAGACTGTCTAAAAGAAATAAAGATGATAAGGAAACTCTTTTTGCATTGAAAAATATTGCATTTTCTTATCAGTTGATGGGTAATTATGAAATGGCGACAGAGATTGTCAATGAAATTATTACAAAATACGAGGAGGATAATTTTCTAAATGGTGTTTATCCCCTTGTATTGACAGCCGCTCATAATGGAAAATTTAATGAGGCATTACAATTATTGGGAAACATAAGTGATGCCTGGAATCTGACTGATAAACTGGCATGGTATTCCGCCAAAGCTGAAATAGAATCTTTACGGGGGAATTTTAAAGAGGCTTATGAAGCCATGAATAGTGTCGTATCCCTTCAAAATGAGCAGATTCAAGAAATATTAAAATTTGATGTGACAAGACAGGAAAGGGATCATCAAGAGATTTTGAAAGATGAGGCATTGGTGATGGTGGATATGAAAACCGGACAGAATCAATTATTACTTGCCATTATAGTACTGGGTCTTATTTCTGTTATAGTTCTGATTTGTTTTATACGTGAAAAACATAAGCGGAAAGAGTGTGAATTGAAGGAAGAGAAAAAGTTGAAGGAACTTGAATTGGATAGATCTATAAAAGAATTGACTTTGACCACAGATAAGTTGAAAGCAAAGAATGATCTTTTTGTGGATAACATAATCTCGAATGAAAAACTCATAAATTCTTTAAAAAGAAATAAAATAGAATTGGAAAATAAGGTGAATCAATATAGAAATATGATTTTAGAGAATAACGAAGAAAAGATTGAAATGCAACAGAAAGTGTCTGCATTAAACAAAAATATTGAATCTCTTGAAAAAGAGATATCAGTTGTCTCTGAAAAACTTGAAACGTCGATAAGTTTGATGAAATCTAATTTTCAGGCGATGCATGAGGCATCGGCAGCTTTTTGTAATGCCAATAATTCAAGTCGTGAGAAAAAGTGTATTGCTGAATTGGATGTCATATATCATAGATACCGTGACAGTAAAGTATTGGAATCATTGGAGCGGGAGATAGACAGACTAATGGAAGGCATAATTTCTATAATCAGGGATAATCTGTCATTGAGTGAAGATTGGATAAGGCTATTGATATATGATATTTGTGGATTCAATTATATTTCAATAAGTGTTTTGATGAACATTTCAGAGAAAAATGCATCGGTGAGGCGAAGTCGTCTTAAAGAAAAATGCCGGTCAATATCTAATGATAACCTTGAAATATTAAAAAAATATATCCCGATGCTGTCCGATTTAAACACTAAAGAAAGCTGAGGGTTATGAGGTTATAAGGTTAAAAGGTTAATCTTCAATTGTGGAAAGATATCCGGCTTTCTAAGATATTATGTATAGATATAACTCTTTAACCCCTTAACCTCCAAACCTTAAGTGAACTTGCTAAACTTAAGTCAATAAGTACTTTGTTGATTGAAAATGTCATTATTTTTTCTACATATCAAAAGTATTGGGAATTATGTCATTATTGTGTATCTTGTAGAAGGTAATAAAAATAAGCTATTGAGACATAATGATTTATAAGTATGGATGTAGATAGTGATTAGACAGAAATTTTATGATTTGAATGAAAAAATTATATAAATTTGTGCAAAAATTTTTAATCTATGAATTGACTCCTAAAATATTATGTAAGTTTGATTTTAATTGGTTCATTTGTATGTTCGTATGCAACTGAATCATATAAAGAATCGATGGAACAACCGTCTGCTCCTTCATCTACAGAAATTCCTATATTGATAGTGAAATCTAAAAAAAAGGATGGAAAGTTTGCGTCTGCTAAGCAGATCTGTATAGTTTGTCATGTGGAGGATGATAAAATTTCTTTTGAGTCTCCATTCGAATACGATACGATGAATGTCGAGTTAGTCAGACTGGGAAATTCCATGGAAATCTGGTCCACTACTTTTTTTGATAATAGTTATATCGATATGTATTTTGAAAGGGAAAGTGGAGATTATAAAATATCTCTTAATTATGACGGGTCAGAATATATAGGATATTTTTCTATAAATTGAAACCGTTAAATTTTTACTTTTCATGAAACGGCTTTTCCCATATCTTATCATCATTGCTCTCGCAGTCATGTCGGTGTCTTCCTGCAAGAAATCGGCAAGGGATGTCTATGCCGAGGCTGTTGAGGAATGGATCGGCAGGGAGATTCTGTTTCCCGATTCCATGATTACCGTCTACGGAGAGATGATTGCCCCACCGACCGCTGACTTTACAATTGTGTCTTACTATGATTCCACAGGATGTACCGGCTGCCGGATGAAACTTCCGTTCTGGAACGAATTCATGAACAAGGTGGATTCTGCAAGGGGAGGTAATTCCGTGGAGTTGGTAATGGTGGCGGCGACTGACAATCTGAAAGAACTGAAACACCTTGTCAAGCTTAATTCCTTTTCCGGGAATATGGTGTATGACCCGGATGACAGCTTCAACAGACTTAACCATTTTCCTGATATTGCGGAACTTCAGACTTTATTGATTGACCGAAATCATAGGGTAATAGCCATGGGGAATCCCGTTGTAAATGGAGGCATTGGGAAACTGTATCTTTCCAAAATCGGAGAGGATAGTACGGTCAGTCAGGATATTTCACAAGAAGAGGAAGTGTTCGAATTCAATTTCGGAGAAATTCCCTCCGGAGAAAAAGTCAGTCATGTATTCAAACTACACAATGAGTCGGCGGACACATTGAAGGTGCGGGATGTAATCACCTCCTGTGAATGCACTTCTGGAACCGTTTCCACAAGAATAATTCTACCCGGTTCAGGCTATGACCTGACAGCCGAATTTCAGGACACTGTACCCGGTGAATTCTTCCGCACCATTTCGATCCTTTTCGAAAATAAAAAACCGGACATTCAATTCGAACTGTCCGGAGAGATCATAAACCCAAATAAATAACAAAAAACAAATCAAATGCACAAGAAATTTCTTTTGGGGCTTGCATTCATAGCCCTCGCGGCAGGAGGCTGTTTCCTTGCCGGGAACAGCACTCCCCGTCATCAGTTCACTTCTGATGAGATCGCCAATATCGAGGCTCTCACTCAATCAGAAGATATAGGAGCTACAATAACTTGTAGCTCAGGAAATCAGGGTCGCTGCTTTATAGCCGACACAAGTAGAATATATATATGCGGAGAATACATGTACAATCCATGTACATATATTGGGCTTCAACAATTTTCATGTAGAATACCATGCTATTAGACTATTGGCTTCATACTTTTATTGATAAATGATAGAGTCCACTTTTTTAAGTGGACTCTACCAGGCATACTTATAATGTCGTTCACCAGTAGTTATGGACATCCATAATTCCATCTTCACAAATAAATATTACCCCACACTTCTTTTTGCGATCAATCTTTTCAAACTATTATTATCATAATATGAATATCTCAGTCAAATTTACATTTATTATTTTAATCAGTGTCTTTAATTTTGCCGGATGTCGCAAAAACAACACCACTTGCGATAAAATAAGCTTTTCAAATGTTCCATACTGTGAATCTAAAGATATTTTATCGGAGGTGGAAATTATACCTTTGACTTTTTCAGATATCAATTATCCTAAGAATATTAAAAACTTCTATGTATTTAAAGATAAAACAATAGTACAGGACATCAGAAATTATATTTTTATTTTTGACCCGAACGGTTTTCCTTTATCAAACTCTGTAGGCAAAATCGGGAATGGACCTGGTGAATACTCGATTGTCACAGGCTATGCTTATAACCCCTACTCATCTCTGATTGAAATAGTGACTCCAGACAAGATGCTGTTTTATGATGACAGTTTCAATTATATAAAAGGTGTGAAAGTGCCTTCTTCTGCGGGTGGCGAAGGGAAGAAACCGGTATACTTTCAATTTGTTTATGATATTTCTGATTCCGAACATTTCATCATCCCTTCCGGTATAAGTGAAAATTCTGATGAAATATGGCTGTTCAATTCTGAATCGGGTGAAGTGATGAAAAAGATATCTTTCGGAAGAGGAGCAGTCGCATCCATATCTATGCAGGATCATTGTTTTTTTAAATCAGATAATTCCATATTATTCACACCACCTCTTCTCTCTAAATATATTTTTGAAATAACACCTGACGACAATTATAATTTAAAACCAATATATGAATATAAATATATGGCTGATGGAGAAGACTTTAACAAATTAATTGATTTCAGGGAAGCCAACGAAAAAAATGCTTATCAATTATTGATGTCAGATTTACCTATTCCCGTCAGAACTGTCATAACAGACAAATATATAATTGAAACAGTAAAACAGGGTAATGATGTTAAGAATATGTATGCGCTTTTCTACGACAGGATATCAGGAAATGTAAAGAAATGTCATTTATACAATGACAGCTCCATAATACTTCCACTCCTTGGATATTCCGACAACACACATGTATATTCAATTATCGAAGGCAATAAGGCAAAAGAATTTGTTAGCAATATCGAGCGGCAGGATATAAAAGTTTCGGGCAAAGAGAGCATCAAGGATGAAGAAGACTTTGTGGTTCTAAAAATAACACTTATATAGACGCCAACTGAAAATCATGCCACAATATCTTTTTGCCCGGCAATATTTAATGGTATGTGTAAAGGTATTGGGCTTGTGCAACAGACAGCGGCAAGAAATAAGAGGCATGCCTTCCGCACTATCTCAATCCTTTTCGAAAACAACAAACCGGACATTCAATTCGAATTGTCCGGAGTGATAAACAATCAATAGTATTTATTTAAATTTTCAATCATGAAAAAGCCGTTTTACTTTGGGCTTGCATTCGCAGCCCTCGCAGCAGGAGGCTGTTTCCTTACAGGGAACAGCACTCCCCGCCATCAGTTCACACCTCAAGAGATCGCCAACATAGAGGCTCTCACAGCAACTGAAGGTGCAGGACCACAGAGATACCTTTATGTCGTTCCCGTGGAGTATAAAAATGGCTGGGGATGCAATTGTGCCGGTAAGGGTCCAGAAAAATGTTGTGATGAAAAATAACAACTCGTCCAACAAAAAATGACGACATTGGGGGTCACTGATATGCCTTTGCCTTGATCTTGCAAACGAGTAGGAAAATTAATATCGAGTGATCCCCTCTGTTAACTTTTGAGATAAAGTCCAATGGAAACCACCAAAATTTATTCTGTTTTGAATCGAATATCTATTCTAATACTTCTGACCATCTTCTGTAATGGTTGTAAAACTGACAGGAGTACACAGGCTAATGCTGCATCGAACAATTATGATGCATCCCAATACCCCATCGGAATTGAAATTGATATAAAAAAATCTGTTCCGATATCTAAAAATCTTAAAACAATTTCAACGATTGAATTCAATGAGGATTCCCCTGAGATAATGGGGGAGCCTCAAAGCGTTGTTATAAAAGAGGATACTATATACTGCATAGATTCCCATA
>CAJTZQ010000059.1 GCA_910583795.1 uncultured Muribaculaceae bacterium | reverse complement strand
TTATTAACCTTGTAATCATTCGGTTAGCTCAAAACTACCGAATCATTGTAATTAATAAATAAAACGAATTTTTTGTATTTTTGTGGAGTAAACAACTTCAATAGTTGAGCATTAACAATTATTTATGATAATCCATTGACCCACTTCTCTATGGCAAGCGAACCCTTAATAAAGATTATGGCTGTTGCATCTTGCGGTGGACATCGGATGCAATTGGAAAGGATATGTCGGGAACTTAAACATAGATATGATATTATCTATGTGGGTTCAGATGTTTCCGCGTCTACCTCTTTGTCTCTACCGCTTGCAATGCCAAAAGAATATATTGTTGAAGACTTTAGCCGGCAGAATTTTTGGAAAATGATCCCAGTAGCCATGAGTATTGCCCGGATAATACGAAAGGAGAGACCTGAGGCTGTTATTACCACCGGAGCGGCTCCCGGGCTTATAGCTGTCGTGGTGGGGAGACTAATGGGGTTGAAAACGATATGGATAGATTCCATAGCTAATGCGGCAGAGCTGAGCGGAAGCGGCAGAATGGCGAGGTATATTGCCGGGCATGTATTCACCCAGTGGCATCACCTTGCCGGAGATAAAGTTGAATATAAAGGAAATGTGATGGGAATATGATATTTGTGACAACCGGCACACAGCTGCCATTCGACCGTCTTTTAAGAATGATGGATGACATATACCATTCACTCGGAGGTGAGGAAATATTAGTACAATCTTTTAGGGGAAAATACGTTCCCGTCAATTTCGATACTGTGGATTTCCTTCACCCCGATGACTTTAAAAAAGTGATAAATGAAGCTCGGGTCATTGTAGCTCATGCCGGAATAGGCACTATTATGACTGCAATGAATTTGCGAAAACCCATAGTGATCGTCACACGCGATTCTGCGCTTGGAGAGCATCGGAACGATCATCAGAAAGCCACTGCTGAACATCTTGCACGAAGATGCTCACTGTTTGTTGCAACTTCGGCAGAAGAGATGCTTGCGGGAATACGAGAGATGCCGATCCCCTCTCCCCTTCCTTCAACTCCTTCCCCAGAGCTTGTCACCGCAATTACGGAGATCTTGGAGCGTCATTAAGATCCTTAAATTTTCCGGAATATTTTTTTTATCATGGTTTTGAAACAGGGGTCAAATAGGTAGGTCAAGGTTGACATCACGAATAGGTATGTCGTTCCGGCTGTCATTGAATAAATACCAAAATCGATCCATGATGCCGACGACTCAATAGTCAAATGTCTTATAACCGGGAGACACACAGCGGTGGTGGCAGCCAATATAAGAAGGGATTTCAGCAGGTGAAGGTTATAATGTGTGGATGAAGAGTGGAATGAGTTCCGGAAAAGAAACAGGGGTTTCCAGAAGATCAGTATCAGGACAGACCCTATACGGTAGCCAGCAAGAATACCGTTGAGTCCATAGAGATATCCTCCTACAATCGCACCTCCTAAATTTAGAATCGTCTCAACCATAGTTGCCCAGATATCCTGAAAAAGTCCGGCTGCCTGGATGAATGTATCAATGGTAGTGCGAAGTAGCGTAATGAATAAGGATAGTACCATAAGAAAAAGTGAAAGGTCGCTGAGAAGGAATTCTTTCCCAAGCCACAGAACTATCATCGGTTGGCTGAGTGTATAAAGGCACAGGCATGCCACCCCTGCCATTACGAACCTAATAGCGAAAATCTCATGGAATACGTTGTAAGTCCTTTCCCTATCATTACCGGCAATAAGGTCGCCGATGCCTGCAGTAACACCCGCGAGCGTCGATGCACATAAAATAGAGACTCCCCTGAAAATGGCATGGTAGTTACCATAGATAGTTACTTCCTCAAGAGATATAAATGCGAATATTATTATGGGAAGAATCTCCGTATAAACAATAGATCCGATACGGTGGAAGAAAAGTTGCCTCACCTTTACAACAAGGATGCCATATTCTGAAATGAGAGTGCGTAGATTTTTATTTACCTTTTTAAGGAAAGGGAAATCCTTGCGGGTCTTGTTTCTGACCCACACTGCTGTCACTACACAGAAGACAGTTTCCATCGAGAGCCAGCAGATGTAACCTTTGTCAAGAATACACATTGCGGCAATCTGTAGCAACACTTTTATATATGTAATAATACCTACACCAGTCGTTATTTTATATTCTGTCCGGGTGACCCCGAACATTATCTGTCTATAGTTGAAGAAATTGCCTATTAGAGATCCCGCCAACAATATGATAAACGAAGCATACGCCATCCATAGAGGGAAATCACACCCCTTGAAAATCATCGGGAAAAAGCACATCAATATTATAGCACATCCGGCAATGAATAGCGACACATGTCTGTAGAGAATCCCCTGTAAGGTGAGTATATCGTTAATTGTTTCCTTATCATGATAGTGGCACGGTTTATAGAGCATGAACCTGACTCCGGAGACAATGCCGAGTTCAGCGAAGTTCAGAAACCGCAGAAAGTTCATAGCCGTGCTGTTGAGTCCCATAATCTCGAGTCCCATATACTCTATGAAAACTTTCCTTGACACGAACTGGAGTAGGATAGTGAGAATGTTGAAGACAAGACTTATCTTCACATTTTTCAGTCCCATAGATATCATTGATGGCTCAGTCTTCATTGATTCTGCTTTTGTTAATGTTGTATTTCTTTGATCTTCCGCATATTATCCCGAGCAGAAGCATAAGTATCCCTCCACGGTTGCCGATAAGTGTCGTGTCTGCGAAACATTCTGTCGCCATGAAAATAATTATGGACAACCCGGTCTTATACATCATCGGATCGCACAGCGACTTGAGTTCCCGGTATCTCTTGATCCAGAATGCAGCGATAACCGCGATTCCCGCCACACCGAATTGTGCCGTGACAGGATAGAATGTGTCTGCTATAAATGAAGGGTCTTCCCTTGTCATACCTTGCAGATGGCTTAGACCATATTTATCGTAAAGAGGGGAATACCATACCCTTGATGCATGGTTTGCAAAACTTCCGAGTCCGCATCCGAAAGGGAAATACTCCATCAGGATCATAATTGCCGTGATATAAAGCATTGATCTTGCCACTCCTGATCCGTCGTTGAATCCGTATATCACATAGAAGCTGAATTTTTTCCAAATTACGAAAATAGCCAATCCCGCCACAATCATTAATCCCACAATGTTAGATGCATTGGAGAAGTTTAATTTCTTTTTTAGTCGCCAGACATAGACCGTGAATATATATTCCACATAAAATTTAGAACGAGTGGAGAAAAGTCCGAGGGTCAGCATCAGCCATCTTATGATTCCTTTTGTTTCTCCGAAATAAGAGCAACATACGAAAAGTGTCATTGAAAGGGAGGCGAGCAAAGTAATGTGGTCTCCCATAAAATACTGATAGCGCGACAGAGAGGAGGGGAGTGCCGCTACCGCTATCAATGCCACCGCTATGCAGTTGCGGATTATAAACCGGCGTTGCCTCTGTCCGAACTCCGGGAAAAGCACATAGCCGCAATAGAATGTGATGTAGGGCTTGATTTCCTGAATGCAGTCAAATAATATCGCTCTTTTATCGGTTATGCCAAGAGCAAGGGAATAGCACAGATAAAATACGATAACACAGACGAAAATGAATATCTCTTTTGATACATGCGTGTTCCTGCGGCGCGACTTCATATAAAGGGTGAAGAATAATAGCAAAGCGATAAGAGCCTCGTCTGCCAATTCAATTCCAACAACTTTATAGAAGAGCAATCCTACCCACAGATAAGCGGTCAGGAAAAACGTCAGGAATCCGGATGTGCTCAGGGAGAATCTCATTTTATGCGAAGGAATCTTTTCAAGTGGCGTATGTATATGTTTCTGACAAAACACAGTGTTTTACTTGCGCCTGTGTAATGGGTCAGGAGTATCAACTTTCGTCTTGCCGGTTGTCTTGACTTCAAGAACATTCCGAGGCAGCCTTTGAATTCTTTTCTGAATTCTCCGGGTGTAAATATTTGGGATACCACACATTTGAAAGCATACAGGGTGGTGAATATCACTCGGAATTCGTTATATACATTTTTGTCTGCTACAAGATTCCGGATGTCTTCCAATGCCTTCATCCCTTTTCTGTATTTCTCCTCATTGAAGGAGAGACTCAAGCGTGCGGGATTTTCATTCTGCACCCAATGGTAGAGTATATCATTTATATGGCTGATTTTTGGTTTTCGGTCATAGATTTGTGCGAATACGAGTATGTCTTCTGCAAAAGGAATGTAAGGGAAAGACAATCCACTGAGCATATCCTTGCGGAAAATTTTGTTCCAGAATCCGAAGAAATCTATGCTTGTTTCCCGCTTCACCGAATATCCGTCGTAATCCTCCACATATCCACATGTCACTATGTCAGCCCCGGACTTTTCGATTGTATGGTGTAGTTTAGAGAGATAGTCGGGCTCTACAAAATCATCCGGATCCACAAAGCAGAGGTATCTTCCATGTGCATTGATCACACCGGTTGCTCTTGCGTCATTAACACCTCCGTTCTCTTTATAGATATACCTGAACCTTCTGTCACTCCGGGTGTAGCTGTCGCATATATCGGAGCTTTCATCGGTGCTTCCGTCGTCTACAAGCAGGACTTCGAAATCTTTCATTGACTGATGCAGCAGGCTGTCAAGAGATCTGCGCAGGAACCGTTGCATATTGTAGATACAGACAATCACAGATATCTCGGGATTACTCACTTCCATAGCCATTTTTTAAGTTTTTTGTAGATCGGTTTGACTATAGGTGTCAGTCCGATTGCCGAGAGGATAAGGTTGATTTTTCTGTGCAAAGGTTCGTCGTTGTGGATAAACATGGGGATATGTCTAAAAAACAACCGGATTCCCTCTTTCGCGGAGATATCAGCATAATAAAAGGTCTTATGAGCTGTCATTGTGCCCAATCTGTTCAATACGCGTGTTCCGTTCAGTTTTGAGAAAGTAGCCATAAGCACCGGATATATCTGACAAAATTCCTTGAAATATTTAGAGCTTCCTACATTGGTTGTAAGTGACTGACTGTTTGATTTCTTGTCATAGTGGTAGAATATTTTGTCTATATATTTGACAGAACATCCGTACAATACGAATTGTATACACACAATCATGTCCTCTCCAAGAGAAAGTGGAACAGGCATCTTTATTCCATATCTGGAGAAAAAATCACTTTTTATTAGTTTGTTACATAGACTTGGGAAAAAAGAGTTGCTGAATATCATTTCAATGAGCATATCTTTTCCATGTCCATTGAAATTTTGTGGCAGGATGTATGTGTAATCAGCGTAATCAAAGTATATCCCGCATACGGTTACGTCAGCACCGCTCTCAACTGCCGTTAGGTATAGTGTTTCCAACATATCCGGTTCGATCCAGTCATCGGGATCCACATGTATGGAGAATCTCCCTTTCATGTTGTCAATTCCGGTTTGACGTGCCGCTGCAATCCCTTGGTTTGTCTGATGGAATACCCTTATCCGGTTGTCGCGTAGGGCATAGCAGTCGCATATATCGCCGCTCCCATCGGTGCTCCCATCGTCTACGACAAGGACTTCGAAATCTGCCATCGACTGCTGCAGTATGCTATCGAGACATCTTTGCAGTAATTTTTCAGTGTTGTATACACATACAATTACGGATATTTCAGGCTTCTTCTTTTTCATAAAATTGCTTTAGAAATAAATAGATCGGTTTCACTATGGGAGCCAGTCCTAAAGCTGATGCAACAAGATTGATTTTACGCCAGACCGGTTGCGGACTGCCAAGAAATACCGGAATATAATGAAAAAAGAACCTAATCCCTGTTGCGGATGAGATATGGTTATAATAAAAAGTTCTGTGAGCCAGATTAGTCACATAGTCGTTCAGATATGAAATGCCTTTCTTATCATAAAAGAGATTTCTTATCTCGATATAATGGCGTGCAAACTCCCTGAAATCTTGACCTACACCGAATTTTGTGCAGAGAGACCAGCTATTGCTGTGTTTGTCATAGTGGTAAAGGTATCGGTCTATAAACCCGATTGTCGCACCGGAATGGAAAAACAGAAGGCATGCCACCATATCCTCACCCCATGAAAGACCCGGAGGGAAATGCATTCCTGTTGTTTTGTAGATTTCTGCTCGGATGAGTTTGTTTGAAAGGCTCGGGGATATTTTATAATTAAGAAGCTGTTGTATAGGTTCTGAATGGCCATTGTTGTCACGCAATGGACGATCCTCCTCTGAACGATCGGAAAATTCGTTAATAAATCCGCAAATTACGATGTCAAGATCTTCTGATTTGGCTTTGGTGTACATTATTTCCAGCATATCCGGCTCGATCCAGTCGTCAGGATCCACATGAATTGAATATTCCCCGGTCATGTTGTCCACTCCGCATTGACGGGCAAGAGCAACCCCTTCGTTATGCTTATGTATGACCTTTACCCGTTGATCCCTGACTGCATATGAATCGCAAATATCCCCGCTACTGTCAGGACTTCCGTCGTCCACAAGAATGATCTCGATCTCCTTGAGTGTTTGGCGCAACAGGCTATGCATACATCTGTCGAGGTATGCCTCTGCCATGTAGATAGCCACTATAACTGATACTTTCGGACGGTCTGTTTTCATTATTATTACGCTTCCGGAATGAAATTAAACGATTCTTCCCTCAAAGATTCGAGCTGCTGCTCATTGAGTATGAGACGGTCTTTTATAACTTCCGTGTCGAAATCAGGACTTACGATGTGCGAATCCGCCCCGATTTTCTTCAGCAGACTCACATACCGGTCGTCTAAAGAGTCTCCGAGACTCACGGCATATAAGGGACGGCGGAATATCACGGAAAAAGCGACGCCGTGGAATGAGTTTGTCACGACAGCCTTGGCGGAAGCGATAGTTCTGACGAAATTCTCCACATTCATGTTGAATCGTTTGATTTCTGTAATCCCGCATCCTAATCTCCGGGCAAGTTCTCTCCCGCGTTTTCTCATCTTGTCTAACAGCCATGGACATGAGCGAGGAAGTATATATAGCACCACATTCCCTTTCCGATCTTTCCCCGTCAAATCCCTCCATTCATCGGTATCAAGAAGTAGGGTAGGGTCGAGTGTCACCGGGAAATCTTTTCCTGACACCTGTGAGGCGATTCCGGCTATGCTCTTTTCCCGGAATGAAATTCTGTTGAACGACATGAGATATCTGTTAATTTCCTTTCCATCCATCTCAGATAAGGATTCTACGGTAGTGCTAACGGAATATCCGATAAGTACAGATTTTTTCGGGCGTGCAAACTCTCCGAAATATGTAAGGTCAAACCCCTGTGTGCATTCCGAAGACCATACCTGGTCGCTTCCGATCACATATATGTCATAATCCGGTATATTATTCCCCTTGAAAGATTGTCCTGTCTTGAGATATCTGTGTCTGAATTTTCTGAATGCATATCCCCCTGTCACAGTTCTCTTCACTATGCGGAGTACGTTGACGAAAAAGTTGAAATTCCACGCTCGTGTCAGCAAGGAAACTTGTCTTAGGGAATATCGGCGCTCTATATAAGGCTGCCTATAGTCTATAATCTCGACATCATGCCCCTTTTTCTCAAGCACTTTCATGAGCGCGTAACATTGAAGGACCGCACCATAACTATGAGCCCTATGGAATGTGAGTATGCCTGTCTTCATAGATTCTTCCCTCCTTTTATCTTTTTCTTCAATGCGCCGATCTTTTTGCGCAGACCGACTGTTTTTCCTATTCTTCCGAAAAGGGACATGGCGTTTCTGAACCCTGCCAACCGGTATATCTGAGCGAACATCGGGTCGCGTGCGGGTGGGGTGGGACGGGTGAGATTCATCTGAAGATAGTCGGTGTTGCTGTCGATATCGAGAATCTCACAGTTTTTTACCGACATCTGCAAAAGCTTCTGCCCTTTAGCGGTGTTACACATCACGATTGAGCATCCCTTTCCATCGGATGCAAACTCAGAGGCTATCTTTTCTATTCCCCAAAAGTCTCCTATAGAGATGTCGGAAACGCGGTTGATTGAACAGAATCTGCAAGTGTTGCACGATTCGCGGAGAAAATGATCTTTGTATACCACAACTTCGGGTGACACCTTTTTGCCATTGTCGAATGTAAACGATTCCCGGTGAGATTGCCAACCGAATTCTTTGTCGCGGAATTTCACTCCGGTGACTCTGCCTTTGTGTTTTTTCTCGAGATATTTTAAATAGTCACGGAATATTTTTGGAGAAGCCACGCCGTGACAGATTAAGTCGATGGTGATAAGTTTCCCTTTTGAAATACCTGCCGTGTATCTCATCACGGCGGCACACTGGCATGGTGTGCCGGAGAAAAGCACTAATCTGCCGTCAGTGAGGTCGCGGGTAATTTCACGGTATATCCTCCTCATGTCGCTCTGTACGTATTTACTGCCCCTGAAGGAATCGCGGGCGGCGCTGTTTCCCGCCCGGTAATGTCTTACATGAAAAGCTTCCCCGAATCCTGCACCGTAGACCACACCCTCCTTTTCAAGCACAGCGTCCGAGAGAGCCACGAAAGCTCCGCCACTTTGGGATGCCGCCATAGACTTTTTGTCTCTGAGACGCAATGCATGGACAGCCAGGGGAGGTCTCATTTCAGGCTCTTTCCCAATAATGCATACCCCGGAGCAGCATCCGCATTCCACACACTTGCCACGTTCCACGTAGGGATGGAGAAAACCCAATGAGTCTTCCCGCATCGTTATGGCTTCCCTGCTGCAGATATCCGTGCATGCGGCACATCCATAGCACTCTTTTTTACAGACATCGATCATTGTTTCATTTTTTTATAAATTTTTATAATCGGTGCTGACAAAGGAATGATAGAAACCGCAAGCCATATTTTGTCTTTTATGGACAACCGGAACAGATTCTCTTTTTTTACGGAAAGAAATATCTTTCTCACAGCTTTCGTATCAATATCTTTTTTCGCAATCCTCAGTTTCTCTCGTGTCAATTTTATATGATGTTCGTGTGTGAAAATTTCAGCTTCGGCTGTAGACATTCCCGGAATAGAGTGCAAGGTCTGTCTCATGACTTTTTCAAAGTCATTGAATTTTATTTCAAGCGTGTCAAACTCTTTGTAACTGCCGCAGGAGTGGGATCTGCCATGTCTTCTTATGGTGATTAGCCGCTCTTTGACTGTGAGACATCGGAAATGATAGAATATGGGCACCAGCAGCTGATAGTTCTGCCCGGCATGTCTCGCCACGGCAATCTTTCTTCCGGGGATGCATTTGTCAAGACATTCCATCCTTACCATGTATCCTCCGGAGAGATACCAGAACCCGTTTTTTTCGCAGATGCTATCGTCAAACAGCCATTCCTTTTCTGTATCAATCCTTTTCCAGGATAGCTCTGTTGCCGATATGTTGTCACCTATGTATGTGGCAAGGCATCTTGCCACGCCTACATCGGGGGGAGAGTTCCGAAGTTTGTTCACAAGGAGAGAAATGGCGTTGCATGAGGAATAAAAGTCGTCGGCGTCGGGCCATATGAGATATTCTCCATGAACTGATTTCAGCCCGTTGTCAATGGCAGCAGACTGTCCTCCGTTATCCTGACGTATATATGTTAATGCGTACCCTCTTGACAGGAATCTATTTTTAAAGCTGAGAATTACTTCTTCAGTATTGTCGGTAGATCCGTCGTCTACGATTATCATTTCCAGGGAAGGGTAATCCTGGTTGAGCACAGACTCAAGAAGGTCGGATATGAAATGCCCGTAATTGAAGGTCGGTGTCAAGACCGATACCATATCCTTCACGTAATTAATTTTATTTTTCATGCGACCTCCCTTTTAACAGTGTCTTGAAGAATATCCGTACTGATTTTATCAGTATTTTAATGTCAAGGGCAAGAGACCAGCTGTCGATATACTCGAGGTCATATTTAACTCTCTTGGCGATATCTTCCGTAGTCTTTATCTCTCCTATATAGCCATTGACCTGGGCAAGTCCGGTGATTCCCGGACGCATGTCGTGTCGCCTGTTGTAGCCGGCGACAGATTTCGAGAACAATTCGGTGTGATAAAGCATGTGAGGTCGTGGTCCGATTACAGACATATCACCCTTTAAGACATTCCAAAACTGGGGAAACTCGTCAATAAAACTTTTTCTAAGCAATAATCCCGGTTTAGTAACGCGAATGTCGTTTACTGTTGCCTGTTTGCGGTCGCATTCCGCATTTATAAACATTGTGCGAAACTTATAGCAGATGAACACGCGGTCTCTCAAACCGGTTCTTTTCTGTCGGAAAAACACCGGTCCCGGCGATGTGAATTTTATGACGGGGGCAACCAGAATAAAGATTGCCGGGAAAACACCAATCAGGAACACTGCCGATGCGAAAATGTCGAACAGTCTTTTTACGATTTTGGATACCATGCCGACTAAAGTCTATATAAAGGAATTCTCACAAGTCGGCAAGCAAACAAGCCGACATTTCATGTGACCGGGCGCATAAAGTAAGTAGGCTCTTCACAGACCGGAAACATAAAGTAATTAGAATATGCTTCATGGAATCGGGCGTATAAAGTAAGTAGGCTCTTTATAGACCCGGTTCATAAAGTAGGTAGGCTCTTCATAGACCGACGGCATAAAGTAAGTAGGCGATTCATGGGTCGGACTTATAGAGTAAGTAGGCGATTAGTGTGGAAAGTCCCTCCGGGATTTTTGCTTTCACACAATCCAAGATGCATTCTTTCAATCAGAGTATGTGCAGGAAACCACACACACATATGCAAAGTTACACATAATTCTTGAATATGGAAAATGAATTTCAATTAATGCGGATTGACAGTCTTGCGAACAAAAACAGCGGTATTGGAATTATATAATATATTCAACTTTCGCATTGGAGTTGAGGATGTATTGCGAAACTGATGCAAATAATAGAATAAGATTTCACAATTATGAAAAACAGATTCCACAAAATCACGCGCCTGCTGACGGTAATGCTTATCGGCATTTCTTTTGCCGTGTCAACCACCGGATGTTCTCCGGGTCCTTATTGGGATTATTATGATTATGATTCAGGATATTATCATAAGCCGAAACATAAGAAGCACAAACATAAGAAATATAAGAAATATAAGAAATATAAGAAATATAAAAAACATCATCATCATGATCATGATGACGACGATTGAGAATCAGCAAATGTTGATTCTCAACTGAAGGGACTGTGTCGTAATTAAGACTATGGCACAGTCTCTCTCTTTAGTTTTTTATTGATTCAACTTTCGCAAGCGAAAGTTGAGGGTTATGAGGTTAAAAAGGTTAATCTCCAATTGTGGATAAACATCCGGCTTCATTGAATATTATGTATAAATCTAACCCCTTAAACTTCAAAACTTAAGTGAACTTGCGAAACTTAAATTATTGAAATATAATGGATATGGTGATATGCTTTTGAGGAGAAAAGCTGATGTCGGAAGGGATCTCGGTTGTTTGTGTGACGGGGAGAGGCTGGTTGCTGATTTCAACAGATTGCACGGGATCTTTAAGGCATAGCCCCACAATAAAGACGGCGATACCGATTCCCATTGTCACCCACATAACCGTGGATGCTGTATGCGGTGCCTTGTATGCACAAAGGCTGTAAACCAATACTCCAAGAGTAATGACGAGAAATGCGGCTGCATAGAGAATATTCTTCACAAAGTGTTGCTCCGAGGCGTCGATAAGAAGCCATATGAAAATAGCGATAGCTCCCATAAAAAGGAGCGCGCTGCATATAAGGAATATACTGTTTCCGTAAGAGCGAGGGTATGGATCATAGTCTTTGGACATGGCAGGTATAAATTAAATAATTATTACGTAAAATTAACACCTGTCAACGCAAAAAGTTTCCTCGCTCAGTCTTCCATTTCAGTTTGCCGTGAAGGTCTCCTTTTGGGATATCTTCTTCTTGGATTCCTTTGTGGAGGGTTTCCATCCGGATTTTGTCCTTGTCCGGCTGAATCCTTATTGACGGCGTCCTTTGTAGCCTGCTTTTTAGGATTATCGTTGTTTTTCCGGGGAGGATTTATTTTGTTATCAGAGGCATTATCAGGGTTGCCGTAGTCATTGTCATTTTTTGGAGGAGTGATGCCAAGCGAGTCTGTGATGAGTTCGGCGGCATAGTCGCTTGCCACACTGTTGCCAAGCCGGCGGCGAATGTTTTTGTACCCGGAAATCTGCCAGTCCCTCTTAGGCGAAGGCTGCAGCAAAGGGGAAAGTTCGCGAGCAATAGTCGAAGGAGTGCAGTTGTGAAGTAGAAGTTCAGGCACGACACTGTTGTTGACAATAAGATTCGGTAGCGACACAAACTTCACTTTCAGAAGCTTTTCCATAAGAATATATGTCAGCTTCCTACCATTGCCACGGTAGCAAACCACCTGGGGAGTGCCTATAAGAGCGGTTTCAAGAGTGGCGGTTCCGGAGGTCACTATGGCTGCCTGAGAATACTTCAGCAGAGTAGGCGTTGCTCCGAATACAACCTGCAGACCGGGATCCTGAGCCACCTCACGATAAAACTTCTCGGGTACTGCCGGAGCAGCCGCCACGGCATATTGAAACTCGGGAAATCTTTTGGCAGCTGCGATCATCAGCGGGAGATTGTTTCTGATTTCACTTCTGCGGGAGCCGGGAAGTATGGCTATGATCGGTTTTTCGCGATCGGAGAACCCTTGTCGTTCCACGAAATGACGCCGTGGAGGGAGATGCCCCATGAAATATTCCATCTCCTGAACAGATGGATTGCCTACGTAAGTGACGTTGTAACCATGCTTTTTATAGAATCCCACTTCAAAGGGGAGAATGGAATAAAGGTTGCTGACCCATTTTTTAATTTTTTTAACCCTATATTCTTTCCATGCCCACACTTTCGGGGATATAAAATAGTCGACGCGGATTCCCAGGGAATGTGCGTGTTTAGCGAGTTTTAGATTGAAACTTGGATAATCAACAAGAATCAGCACATCCGGACGGTATTCTGAAATGATTTTCTTTGCCGTGCGGAGATTCTTCCAAAGAGTGGGGAGCTTCCTGAAGACTTCTGAAAAACCCATTACATTCATCATTTCATAATGAATGTCGGGATTTTTTCTGGCAGCTTTAGCCATAAGGTCGCCACCGAAAAAGCGGAAGTCCGCTTCCGGATCGATCTTTTTCAAGGAGCTGATCAAATTCGAGGCATGAAGGTCGCCGGATGCCTCTCCGGCAATAAGCATGTATTTCATGTGGGTTTTATACTGAATGAAACCTCTGATGACGTGGCTGCGACTATCACCGCAGGCGCCTTTCACAAAGCGCAATATACGGCATGTCGGAAGCGTTTCATATATATGAACGTAATGAGGTCTATTTTATTGACGCTTGTGGCGATATTTGGTTTAATCGCCACCTCCTGTATTAACGATGATTTTACAGATTCTCCCTCGGCGACACTGACATTTTCTACAGATACGTTGAGTTTTGGCACTGTATTTACGGATCTCGGGAGTCCTACAGCACGTCTGTTGGTGTATAACCGCAACAAGAAGGGGGTGAAAATTTCATCAATAAAGTTTAAAGATTCCGACACTCCATTCACTTTTAATGTAGACGGGGTGAGCGGATCCTCGTTTCGTGATGTGGAAATCAGGGGACGGGATTCTATCTATATTTTTGTGGAATGTTTTGTCAATGCTGATAATTCTTTTGAACCGAGAAAGGTGAGCGACCGGCTTGAGTTTGTCACAAATGGGGTGACACAGGAAATCGAAGTGGAGGCATGGGCACAGAATGTGATAAGACTCAAGGGGATGAAAGTTGATCACGACATGCATCTTGCCGCAGAAATGCCTTATGTGGTTTTTGATTCCTTGACTGTGGATAGAGGCGCCACCCTGACAATCTCTCCCGGGGCAAGGATATTGTTTCATGACGGAGCATCCATGATTGTTAACGGGACCCTAAATGCAGTGGGCACTGTTGACAGGATAATCGATTTTCGGGGAGACCGTGTGGACGATGTTCTTCCGGGAATAAGTTATGACGTTATGTCGGGACAGTGGGGTGGTATCAGATTGGGGTCTGAATCTTATAATAACAGGATCGAATACGTGGACATGCGTTCGTCGTCGGAAGGATTGAGAATTGATTCGTGTGGCGATTTGACAAGACAGAAATTGACATTGGTCAATTCATGGTTGCATAATTCATCCACCTCAGTATTGGAATCGCGTTATGCGAAGGTCGACGCATATGGCTGTTGTTTTTCTGAATCGCCCTTTGCTGTGGTTAGTCTTACCGGTGGAGAGCACAACTTTGTGCAGTGCACTATAGCCAATAATTATCTGTTTTCGGCTGTGACTGAGCCGAATCTGTCGTTATATCATTGCATGGGGAGCGATGACGGTTCAGTTTCAACAGGCGATATCCCCTATATGAAGGCAAATTTTGAGAATTGTATTGTATGGGGGTTAGGTGCACCGCTCAATAGGGTTGATTTGACGGGTTCGGATGTGTATTTGCGCAATGTATTGCTGAAAGCCGACGGGAATGACGACGATCATTTTGTGGATTGCATATGGAATGAAGATCCGCTTTTCCTGACAGTGCGTAACGATTATTATTTTAACTATCATATTCAGCCTGATTCCCCGGCAATCGGAAGAGGAAATCCGGACTATATCATCCCTGCCTGTCTTTACGACATGGACGGCTATGACCGTCTTCCCTCATCAGGTATATTACCTACTCTCGGCGTCTACGCAAATCCTGTGCAGACAGGGAATGGGGACTGATATAAAAATAAAAAATACAGGCTCGAACATGCAATGGCAAATGGTCAAGCCTGTATTTATTTTGATGTATTTTTTCAGAAATTATCTTACAAGTATCTTTTGTGTGCTGTTATGCGTTTTGACTATATATATTCCTTTATTCAATTTTGCATCTTTAATCAGACCTTTGTGCAATAAGTTGCCGTCTGTGGAATATATTGATACGGGTTCATCCGTGTTGATTTCAATGTCAGTTACACCTGAGTCTGAAGAAAATCTGAACTGGAGATTGCAAATATGAGGCAACATCTCAAATGAGAAAGAATTGTTGTCCAGGTCTTCTGACTTGAATGAGATATAATGGGTGTCAGGGAATTCATAGTAAGAAAGGATTGCTTCATCAAATATGAAACCTTCCGATGGAGTTACAGTCACATCCACCTTGTCTCCTTCATGGAAACATTTTCCATTTATTTTGATTTCCCCTAATGAAATATTTGGATCATCCCAAGTCCCTTTGATAAATGTAGACCCATATTCGTTTTCAGCTTGAGAAGGATAATCTCCTGATATTTTTAGCGGATATAGATTCTTTCCCGAAAGGATCGGGAACCCGTTTTCTCCGGTGATCCAATTTTGGGCCATATTTCCGGTTGATTTGCTTATTGCAAAAGCATTATTATTGAGCAACTCCAAGAATTCTTCTGATTTGAGATATGATTCAGAGACTTGTTCAGTTTTATTGGAAACCTCACAATAAATTTCATTTCCCGGGACAAATGAGTATGAGTTGGAGAGAAATTTGTCATCATCTCCAAAATATTCGGTTAAATAATCCACAATTTCTAATCCTGAATTATGCGTCTTGGAAGAAATGGATCCAAAGTTATAACTGTTTATAATCCCGTTATGATATCCGCATCCAATTAGAGCCCCGAGATATACCGTATTGCTCCCTATTTCTGGAGAATATAGATCTGAATCAATGTTTCCGTAGTTGCCAGAATTAACAGTTTCCCCATCTCCTGTTATGCCGCCGATATATGAAGAAAAACCATAACCAAGAGATTTGCTGCCTTCTCCTTTGACAATGATGTTGCCTTTATTGGTACATCCGGTTGCAGATCCTTTGCCGACAATCCCTCCGACATTTGCGAAAACACCATTCATATTTACGGCTCCGGTATTTATACAGTTGGTCACCTCTCCCGATCCTGTAATTCCTCCGAGAAATGAATTTGAATCGGATTTTATCGATATAGAGCCAGCAAAAGCGCAATCCGTAACACTCCCATAGCCTACCACACCTCCGGCAGATATTTGCGTGAATAAGTTAGAAGGTAGAAATTCAATAGCAGATTCTACTGCCACATCATGAATGTTTGCATAGGCACTTCCTGCTAATGTGCCGAGATACACGGATTTATATGCTTCAGTGGATTGATGCATGGAAATTGATGCGCCTTTGATTTTTAAATCATATATCTCGGCAATTTTATCGATGGATTCCGAGAATGTTTCGATA
Source organism: uncultured Muribaculaceae bacterium (assembly GCA_910583795.1). Classification (GTDB taxonomy): domain Bacteria; phylum Bacteroidota; class Bacteroidia; order Bacteroidales; family Muribaculaceae; genus Lepagella. Next base: position 6,628 of record CAJTZQ010000059.1, on the reverse strand, counting down.
TAACCGAATAAGCCTACGGCACAAAAAGAATCCATGTCGGGATCAAGGGTTGAAACCTCAATCGTTAATCCTGAAATAGTGTGGTTGTTGCCGTTGAGGCTTCCTTTGAATGTCGTTTTCAATATCGTGCCATCGCCATACGAATTGCCTCCCACCCCGTTTCCTATAGGGATCCAAAGATGTTCAGAGAGATCGATGTCTTCTGTCAGCGAAATTGTTTTGTTTAGAAAATCGAGACATTCATGATTTACTAAATAAGCAAGTCCTGCCAATTGTTTAGGGGTTGAAATTGAGTATTCTTCGGCATCGGGGGAATACCAGGAGATGTCGTAATTATCGTCATCTGTCCAAAATGATGCTGCTTCAAGAGGAAAGGAGAAAGTCAGCAGTAGCATAAGGATGCCAATCAATTTGAGAATGGGCATTTTGTTGTAAAGATGTTTCATAAGCGATAAGTTTTACAAGTATTTAAAGACGGAAAATTGTGCTATTATTATTATTCCCAATTGTTAGAAACGTCTTTTAAGGGATTATCGGCGGGGGAAGGCGTCGATCATTGAGCCGGGGGTGGCGTTGATGATTTCGATGCTTCTGCTGTTTGCATAGTCCGCTATTTGCCAATAGCTTCTGAATGCTATGGTCATGCTTCCGAGCACATCGTGTAGTTTTAATCCCTTGTAGGTTGAGCGGACGCGCTCGTGTTCCTTGTCATTGTCTTGGTAGAAATGAGGCTGCACGCTCACTACGAAGTTTTCATCATCTACGCTTAGAGTGCGTGTCCAGGTATGATCCGCCCCACATAGATAAATCTTCTTATAACCTTCACGGATTGCCGCCATTATAGCCGGAATCATGACGTTGCGCGGTCGGGGCATCCCTAATCCGGCGTCAAACAAGGCATGTGACAGCCCTTTTAATCCTTCGATCGGAGTCAGATTGAAAGTCTTGAGTCTGATATTGCCGTTTGAGAAAATCAACGCTTTTGCGAGATGACTGAATTTTCGTGGAACCCATAAAGTCATCTCCCAGCTTATCCTGTTGAATTCCTGCCAGAGCTTAGCAACATTGGGGTCAGTTGCATTACCGGAGAAAAAATGCCCGTCTGCAAGGATGTAATAATGTGGGCGCAGGTTGAAAAAATCAGGAGTGTTCGCCGCAAAGTTGACAGCCATAAGGTCGTGTGAGCAGAGCCATTCCATGTCGTTGTCGATAGTCTGGCGCAGCGATGGCCCGTTGCCCATGACAACTATTGATTTTCCTGTTTTTTCGGTAGCTTTTGGGGAGACACCACGCGACATCAAAGCCACTTTCATCAAAGATGCTGCCGAAGATGTTATTTTAGATATCGTGTTTTGAATCTTATCGAAATTCATTCTGCGTATGGATAATCGGGGTCGGTTCTTGAAATTACTTTGATTGTATCGTGGTATGAGATGCCTGCGGCTTCTGCGAGACGGGAGCCGTCGATGGTAAGGGTCTTCATCCTTTGTGCAGCTGTTTCAGGATTGAGATTGCGGTCGATTGCGGGAATCCACCGGAATAATCTCCAAAGCCATTCCGCCCATGTTGCAGGGAGGTGGGTCATACGCTTTTGTTGACCGGCATTTGCCGTCATTGCTTCCATCATGTCGATGAATCGGGGATTGAATCCGTCAGCCGCGTTGTAAATGCCGCCTTGGGTATATACTTTTTTTATTGCTTTTGCAACATCGAGGGCTGACACGAGGCTTACCCGTGCATCATTGCCACGGATGTGGATATAACTGCCGTTGAGAGCGTCGTTAAACAGGCGGAGCGTTTCCCCTCCGACACGGGAACCGAACATCCTTGCAGGGCGTATTATCGTGAGGACTACGCCATGGTGTTGCGCCCAATCGGTTACAATTTTTTCAGCAAGAGCTTTCGACTCGCCAACATTCCCTGTGCCTGATGCCGGACTGAATTCAGTTAAGTCAGTCCCTTCGTCAGGGTTATAGACTCGAAAGCTGCTGATAAATATGAAGTGTTTCGGAAGTTGCGCATCAAGAGACTTGAGTAATCTTTTGGTGCCTTCATGGTTCAGATCCATAGCTCCGGGATTGTCTTCCGTACCAGCGCAATGCACCACGGTTTCGAAATTAATGTTTCCGAAATCAGGGGATTCAGAGGTGAGGTCACATCTGAAATCGTTTCCTTCGTGACGTCCTAAAGAGAATATCTTGAAAGATTCTTCAGGATTAGAGAATTCATCATTTATGTAGCCTCCGAGCATACCGGAAGCGCCCGTGATCAATATGTTTCTATATTGTTTCATATTCCGGATATTTCTTCCGCAGAGAGTCCGGTGGAATTTGCTATGACTTCATAGGGAATACCCATAGACTTCATGTTTCTGGCAATGTTGATAGTTGCCTCCTCCCTGCCTTCTTCCCTGCCTTCGAGTTTTGCTGTCTCGAGACAATCTTCTTCGATCCGGAGATTGTCAAGGTAATGTTCGTATGCGCGCCTTTCGTTGGAATCCATTTGCATATAGTTTAATTTCTCGTTGGCCTCTCTGAGCCCTGGTGTAGATGTGTCGGGGCGCACATACCCGTTTTTCAGGTAATCAATCCATTCCTCAAGAGGGGTGGATGCAATCTTGTTGAATTCATTGACGCGGATGAGATAATATTCTGGGAACACCTCTTCCGGGGTGCGCATTTTGAGCATATTGCGGTCCCGTTCGCTCAGACGGAATGTGTCTCCTGTATGCACACCCTTGAATATGGTTTGTCCGTGGTAAACATAATCGTTCCCTTCACCCAGATCGAAATAAAGGATGCTTATTGAATAAACCTTCTTGACATTTCTATAGGATTCCCCTTTGGCTATATGGTCGCTTAAAGTCTTTCCGACGCCGAATAGGATTCTTTCAAGATAGTGAACCTGTCTTGAAAGCTGTATCTCGATTATTATAAGTTCCCCTTTATCGTTTTTTGCCATTATATCGACACGGTTGAACTTGGAATCTTCTTGCTCCTGATTGCCCTCACTTTCAAGGATTTCCTGAATTTTGACATCCTCGTTGAGCAATACAGTGATGAGACCTTCGAGCACACTGAAATTAGCCTTGTCTCTGAGAATCCGTTTGGCGGCCCAGTCAAACCGGATATATCTTTCGTATGAAGCCATATTATCAGGAGTTTTATAGTTCTTTGGTTTACAAAGATAACGTTTTTTTCTGTGATAAAGATAATCTTGTATGCAAATTTGAAGAATAGGGAACGACTTTTTGGTTAAAAATTATGGATAAGGCAAAACTATTCGGGTTTGATTTGTGTTGGCAATATACAAAAGCAGGTAGCTTAAGTGGCTATTAAAAATTAGTGATATGATTAAAAAAGTTTTTTCAGCCTTCGGGCAAACATGTCCTTACTCGTATCACGGACATTTTTCTAATTTTCATTCAGTTGTTTAGTCTGCTAAACTCCTTCTTTCAAATTAGAGAATCCCTCCGTGATACTTCACGATTACATGTAGGCTAAGTTTTAATTGCTACTGATATTATAATTTTAGAAAATTAAATACGTTAAGAAATATGAAACTCATTGAATCCTCTTCATCCGGATTGATGCGCAGCGCACGGCGTTTTCCCTTGCGGCTTCTGCATCTTATGCGTAGTCTTGAGCATTTGAAACGTTTCCATTTTCTCTGATTGCTGAAGCAATCAGTATTTAGGAATTGCGTGTCAATGTTTTGTTAAAGACGGATATTTTTAATGAGCGAGATTGAAGTCGTTAAAACTTCTTTTTAATGATATTGAGGTTTCATTAATAAACAACATCTATGATAAGCAAAAAAATGGTTGACGCTCTCAATGAGCAGATCAACTGGGAATTCTGGTCAGGGTATCTTTATCTTTCAATGGCAAACCACTTCGAGGCAGAAGGTAGAAAAGGTATTGCCAATTGGTTCCGTATCCAGTTTAAAGAGGAATTTGACCACGCTCAGATTTTCATCAACTATGTGAACGCACGCGGAGGTAGGGTTGTGCTTGCACCTATCGCTGAGGTGCCCCAGAGCTGGGAATCTCCACTTGCAGCATTCGCCAACACTCTCGAGCATGAGCGTGTGGTGACATCCCGTATCCACAATCTTTATGCGCTTGCTGAGGAGGAGAAAGATTTCGCAACCCGTCAGCAGCTCAACTGGTTTGTCGCAGAGCAGGTAGAAGAAGAGGAGGCTGCTCAGGAAATCATTGACAACCTTACCCTTGTAGGCACCGACGGCACAGGTATCTATCAGATTGACAGTGAACTTGGCTCACGTACCTATACCACACCTTCTCCTCTTGCAGGAAAGTGAAATATTCGGTTTTCGCTTGTGTAGGGTTTAGAGTTTAGGGTTTAAGGTTTAGGGTTTAGAAATAATTCTTAAACTATAAACTATAAACTATAAACTTCCGATCCAAGACCATTATAATATTAAAGAGACGGCATCCTTATCGGTGTCGTCTCTTAATATTTTATGAAAAAAGCGGCACGCCTGTGAAGGAGTGCCGCTAATATTAGAATTTAAGGCTCTATAAATACTTACTTCGGTGAACGTCGTTTCTCAACGCCGGTCAGCCTATTTTCTTACTACTAACTTAATATCTTTAAATCCAAACTCTGAAGTGATTTAAACTTTTTTGCGGAGATTGGTTTTTTGTGGCTTTTTACTTTAAAAAGACCTCTTTCCCAATTTTCCGCTATCTTTTCGGTCGCTTTTGAACCTTTCATCAGTCGTTTATCCGGCTAAACTCCCTCTTCAAGTTTCAAAATCGTCTCGAAAATTTGACGAAATCTTAAAAAAAGGAAAAAGTTTAAATGACTTCTATCCCAATTATGATGCAAAGTTAATGTTATTTTTCGAAAAATAAAAAATATCAGCCTTAAATTCCGAGTAAATAAAGGAATTTAAGGCTGATATTTGTTTAGTGTTTAGAGTTTAGGGATTATTCCGGAAGAGTATAGAAATTGATCAGGCGGGTAAGTGCCGCTTCACAGACAGGGCAGAATGTTGGGTGATAGTTGTCGCGCATGCGGCAGGTCTCAACCGGGCGGTATACACCTTTTTTCTTATATCCGCCACCTTCGAAAACACCGACCACCTGCTTGTCTCCTTTCTTTGCATTCCCTATCTGTTTCATTCTCTCTTCACGGTTGCCACCTTTATCTACCCAAGGTGTAGGAATAGGAGTGCCGGGGGTAACCATGTCTTTCCATTTGGAATCAAAATCCACGAGAGTTGTCAAGTTGGGTTCCCAAGGTTCGATATCAAGGGGATATGTGTCGTTTTCTTCACCGTCATAAACATATTCGTCGGCGAGTCCACCGAAACTGTGACCGAATTCATGAACTGTGACAGGGAGAGTCTTGTCGTTGCGCGAGGTTGCGATATGGTATGAATTATATATACCTCCGCCACCATATTGGTCAGTGTTCACGAGAATCATGATATGCTCGTAGGGTATTCCGCTGAGAGATTCATGAAGTTTTTTCACGTGAGGGGTGGTGAGGTATCGTGAAGAATAGAATGTGCTGAAGTGAGATCCGAAAGCTGTATCTTTCCATTGTTTTTTCAAAGGAATGCTCACACCGCTTTCACGCGACGGCACCATTACGGCAACAAAGTTGAATTTGTCTTTATTTGATGCATATGGTTCATAGGAGAGCATCTCGTCGGCAAACATTTTTGCATGGTTGAGGAAGGAGTCCATCTCTTCAATTGTATAGCCTTCAGAGAGCATGGCGATGTCGATTGCATTTTTCGGGTCGCCACCTTTATGGATATATTTGTGGGGATATGGGTTGTGCCCCTTTATAGCCACGAGTTCATCGTCAGGACGATAACGGTGGGAGAGACGAGCGATTTCTTCATGACGGTTGTCGCGCAAGGAAACTACGATGTCAGCCTCCTTTTTAGGAAGAGGTACCTGGAAAGAGTTCTCAAAAGAGTTGTTTACTTTTTCAGCCTCGGGTGTATAGATCCATTCCTGAAACAGTGAAGAGAATGAGTTGGTATAGAGGGTTTCACCGGTCTGGGGATCAACCACGGAGATGGTTCCGTTTCCAAGATAAGGCAATTGATTCAATCTTGCTCTTCTGCCATACCAGCCTTCTGATTTTGATTGACCGTCGAGCATTATATGTATTCCGGATGGTCCACCGCCGAAAATATAGTCTACCCGGAGAGTGCTGTCTGCAAAATTCTTACAAAAATTGCATTTACCCGCCGCATGATGAGCATCGGGAGACTCTGACGGATGCGTGGTTGCGTGTGCGGCGGTAGTTCCCATAGTAAATATGGAAATAGCTGCAGATGCTAAAAGTGTGCTTAATGTTAATTTTTTCATGATGAAACAGGTTAGTTTGAAATAATGGTTGAATAGGTCATATTCATATCATTACGGCAAAGTTAATGAAATTTTTTAATAAAAACATAAAAACGGAATGCCGGGAATTAAAAAACGTAAGTACAAAAGTACAGAATGGTGACCAGAGGACCATAGTTTTTTACGACCATAGAACCAGAGGACCATAGTTTTTTACGACCATAGAACCAGAGAACCTGGTTTTTTACGACCATAGAACCAGAGGACCATAGTTTTTTACGACCATAGAACCAG
>CAJTZQ010000058.1 GCA_910583795.1 uncultured Muribaculaceae bacterium | reverse complement strand
AGCTGCCGATGACATTAAATTAGGTGTAAAGATACTAATATAGCCCTCCACTAATTATAGTGGAGGGCTATATTAGTATCTTTACACCTATTGAATATATATTTACATCAAGTGGCTACACCGCAGTAATTATTACACTCACTCGTAATACATCAGACGCGCCAATGCTTGTTGATATTCGTAAACCAGATCTATGTAATCACGATGCGCCTGCAAGAAATAATTTTCTTCATCGATATAGTTGAGCAATGTAATCTGCTGTGTCATAAGCGCCTTGCGTAATAATGCAATCGGAGCGTCGTCATTTACAATAGCTGAGCTTTCTTCAATGGCATGTTCATAATAATCAAGTTGAACAAGATCCGATTCGAAATCAGCTTTTCTTTGTTTCAACGCAATCTCTGCATCCTTTTCAGCCAATTCCGCTTCAAGTATAGCCGCCTTTCGAGAATGCTTGCGCGACCATGAAGGAAGATTTATCCCAATTGAAAAACCATTGAAACCTCCACCGATTTCGGTTTCATGCTCATAACCGATCGAAAAACCAGGTAGACCCGACAATTTCTCCACTTTCACTTGTTGTCTTGCCGCCTCAGACTGCAATCGCGCAGCGGCATATCCCGGATCACGCTCTTCGACCTGAGATAATATCAATGACAATTTGCTTCGGTCTATTTTCGGATATTCCTTACCTACCAATGATATCACTTCGTTAGGGGAAATTCCTCCGTTGAATGCTTGGATACGCACAATCAATGCGTCTCGGTCTCGCTCAAGCTGATGTAATTCCCTATGCACCCGTATTCGCTCAAGTACTGTCTTGTTGTAATCAAGTCTGGTCTCAAGTCCCTCTTCCGCTGCACGTTTGTAGTAAGCCTCCATGCTGTCAAGACGGGATGCATACTTGTCTTGAAGATTTAATAATTGAGAATTGTGGATAAAATCTAAAAGTAGCAAACGTGCATCACGTCTTGCATCAAGCATTGCTGAAGCATTCAAAAACTCCAATGCCGACTCTGCCATTTTAGCCGCCTTTCTTCTGGCTGCATAAAGACCGGGCCAATCAAATCCTTGGCTGACTGAAATTGCAAATTTATTCCCGATTTCAGGATTGTTGCCCCAAACTCTGGAAAACTCCGCTTCAGGTCCGGACAAAGCATTTTCCGCTCTAAGAGCTTCCACCTCCACCACTCCGCGCTGAGATGCGACCTTGGCTTCGAGGTTATTACTTACAAGGAGATTCAACGCTCCGTTAAAATCAGAGGCGTATGCGCTTGCGAAGGCTGCTGCCGCCACGGCAATAGTCAGGAAAGTGCGTTTCATTTCTTTCTGTTTACAATATAGTATATAATTGGAACCACAAAGATATTCAATAATGTCGAAGAAAGCAAACCTCCAAGAATCACGATTGCCATAGGCGATTGTATTTCATTACCCGGTAGGTTACCACCTACGGCGAGAGGAATAAGTGCAAGGGCAGAACTCAATGCCGTCATTAAAATCGGGTTCAATCTATCGGAAGATCCATGAAGAATTGTTTCAAAAAGATTTTCACCTTCATGACGGAGATTCTCATATCTCGACATCAATAGCATACCGTTGCGGGTGGCTATGCCCATCAAAGATATAAACCCTATTATCGCAGGAATGTTCATTTCTCCTGAAGTGAGACGCAAAATCAGCACTCCCCCGATCAATGCCAAGGGCATATTGAGCATTATTATGCCGGCATTTACCCAGCTATGATACTGTCCATAGAGAAGAAGGAAGATTATCACCAGTGAAATGAGAGAAACAAGAGCAAGTGTGCGCGAAGCCGACCGTTCACTTTCAAACTGCCCCCCATAGCTCACTGAATATCCTGCAGGAAGATCAATTTCTTCAGATACCCGCTTCCCTATTTCATCCACGACTCCTCTCAGGTCCCTGCCTTCTACGTTTGCTGACACTACTATCCTGCGGCTTACATTCTCTCGATTCACCGCATTCGGACCTGAAGTAGAAACTATATCGGCAACAGAACTCAAAGGGATTTTACCCTTTTTTGAGTCGATCATCAAAGCCCCTATATTCTCTATCGAGTTGCGTGCATCAGATTCAATCCGCATTGTCAGATTGACGGGATAGCCATTTTCATAAACCTGCGAAACAACCTCTCCGGCAAGAGCCACACTTATGAAATCTGCAAACTCCGACAATGGAATACCGTAATATGCCAACATGTCACGCCGGGGACGGATGTCGAGCTGCGGACGCTCCATCATCTGTTCTATATTGGCATCCACTACCCCGTCCACTTCCTTGGTCACTTCCTTTATCTTGTTGCCAAGAGAATTTAAGGTGGAAAGATCAGGTCCGAACAATTTGATAGCTATCTGAGCCTCGGTGCCCGAAAGCATGGCATCTATCCTGTGAGATATAGGCTGTCCTATCTCGACATTTACACCTGGCAAATGAGAAAGCCGTTCCCGTAATTCTGAAACCATTTCCCTACGGGAACGTCCCTTGTCAAGTTTATAGGGAGCTTCAATCTCGCTGACATTCACACCAAGAGAATGTTCATCGAGCTCTGCCCTGCCGGTCTTGCGTGCCACGGTCGATATCTCGGGCACGGAAAGAATGATCTTTTCCGCCTCTTTTCCTATTTCATCGCTGCGGTCAAGAGAAATGCCGGGTAAAGTGCTGACATTTATTGTGAGAGACCCTTCATTGAATGGAGGGAGGAAACTTCTTCCGAGTGTGAAAAACAATCCCAATGAAACCAGAAACAATACTGATGTGCCCACCAGCCAGGGTTTGGGGGCATACAAAGCTTTTCGCAGGGAAGATTCGTATGCCACGCTGAGTTTCCTTGCAAGCCAAGGCTGACGGTCAAGATGCGCCATCGCCTTCTTGCTTCCAAGAAGATACGAACACAACACGGGAGTGACAGTCAAGGCGACAAGAGTGGATGCCACCAGAGCCACGATAAACGAAATGCCGAGAGGCTTAAGCATACGTCCTTCCATTCCATTCAGGAAGAAAAGAGGAAGAAACGATGCCATAATAATCAACGACGAGTTGAAAATAGGCATCCTGACTTCGCGAGAGGCATCGTAGACTATCTTGATCACGCTTTCGCCCGAATCCTTACGCTGACGCAGACGTTTATAGACATTTTCCACATCTACTATAGCATCGTCTACAAGCGATCCGATTGCGATGGCTATTCCACCGAGGCTCATGGTATTGATTGAGAAGCCCATGAAATAGAGTGCAATAAGAGTCACAAGCACCGACAGAGGAAGAGCAACGAGAGAAATGAGCGTTGTCCTGATATTCTGAAGGAAAAAGAACAGGACCACTATCACAAAGATCGCACCAACAAACAACGATTCCTGTAGATTTGATATGGAGTTGCTGATAAAATCCGCCTGCCGGAATATGTCTGTATGAATTTCAACACCCTTGGGAAACGTCTTGGACAACGAAGCAAGTTCGCTATCTATTTTTTCCGTCAGACCTATCGTGCCGACTCCCGGTTGCTTTGCGACAGTAAGCAATACGGCAGGTTCGCTCCTGACAGAAGCCACACCGAGGCGTGGCTCTTCCGTGCCGGCTGAGATCTCTGCAATATCCGAAAGCCGTACAGGATTCTCAGTGTCACCACCTACCGACATATTGGCGAGTTCTTCGACATCATCGGTGCTCAGATCCCCTTTCACTATATACTCATTCCCGTAATCATAGATCACTCCCCCAGCCACATTGCGGTTCATACCCGTGGCAGCATCCCTTACCTGCATCAATGTGACACCATGACGCTGCATCTTTGCGGGACAAAGTTTTATCTGATATTCTTTCGCGTCTCCTCCGATCACAGAAACCTGCGACACACCTCCCAGGGAAAGAAGGCGCGGACGGATCTGCTGGTCTGCAAGGGTGCGGAGATCTTGCATATTGACTGTCGAATCTGAAGATGTGAGACCGATGATCATCATCTCTCCAAGAATCGACGACTGGCTACCAAGTGTCGGGCTGCCTGTACCGGGAGGCAAGGCTCCTTCAATCTCCGACAATTTTTCAGAAACAATCTGACGTGCCAGATAGACATCCGTATCCCAATCAAATTCAACCCATACGACAGAAAAACCGGTAGTTGTTGCAGAACGGACACGCCTGACTCCAGAAGCTCCGTTTACAGCCGTTTCTATCGGATAAGTCACAGTGGTCTCAATCTCTTCCGGCGCCATTCCCGGTGCCTCTGTCATGACTGCCACGGTCGGGGCATTGAGATCCGGAAATATATCAACTTCCATCCTCATCATGACTATCACCCCGGCTATAAGCAACAATCCGGTAAGAACCACAACCGCAAGACGATTATCAAGAGAACCTTTTATTATCTTGTTAAGCATTTCAATTCGTTTTTATAGATCAATGACTATGTGAATGCCCTTCCGGGACAACTGTCGACTGTTCTGCAAGTCTGACAAACGACGTACCTTTCACAACCACTTTTTCTCCCGGCTGCAACCCTGTCAAAACCTCGACATCCATTCCATTTGATGCCCCTGTACTGACATGGCGCTTCTCATATTCATGTTCTCCTGTCTTTACATACACAAATTTTTCACCCAATTGCTCTGACAGCGCTTCCACCGGCACTGAGATAACACCTTGCCGGTTTCCTCCTAAAAGGAAAACTTCTGCAGCGCTTCCTGCCACAACGGGAGCACTGTTGTCAAACGAATAATATACCGGAATGTAACCCGGGGCTTCTGTTGAGGCGGCAGACGTGGAGGAAAGCAGCTTTCCTCCAAATTGCGAAAGATCTATAGAAGTTCCTTCCGATCCGTGGGGAGTGATCACTACACCACTCAGCATCGGGAGTAAGGAAGCATGCTTCACCGGTAACAATGCCCTCAACGTAAGCCTGCCTGATCCGGAAATAAGGGCTACCGGATCACCGGTATTCACAAAAGCACCTTCTCCTGCCGGAATTGAGGTAATCACTCCGGAACGTGGTGCGGTCACCACTCCCGAAGCTGCCTGTGGACTGTAAGCCGCCTTTGCGGAATTGTAAGCCGCAAGTGCATCGTTATACTCTTTTTTAGTAATCAATCCGTCCTCAAGAAGCGGGGTCACACGGTCAAGCTCACGTTTAGCGTTGTCAAGAGCCGCCTTTCCTGCGGCGTTCGCGTCTCCACCGCTTATTCCAGACCCCTTTATTCTTGCAATCATCTGACCTGCTTTCACAGAAGAGCCTTGCGTAATACCCTGAGCAAGTTGAACTACTCCGGAAGTGGATGCACTTGCAGTAGCCATATCGGTAGACGATGGAAGTATTTCAGCCGCGGTTTTCACGGCTTCCTTGAAAACTCCCCGTTGAATATCGACTACGGCAACTCCATAACGTTGAGCATCTTCGGGTTCCATATGTATTGCTCCTGCTTTAGATCCTTCTTCAGTTTCTTTTGTCTGATTATCTGCATGACCAACAGTATGCTCTTTGGTTTCATTCTCATGATCGTCATGATTGTGAGATCCACAAGATGAGAATGCTAAAGGTGACACAATAGTGACACCAACACAAAGGGTTCCTAAAATAATTTGTTGAATTTTTGATTGTTTATCTGTCATGGTACAATTTGTTTTCTATTGACGAAACATATTTCTACCCACAAAATTACACCATTAACCCTTACTATCCAACTTTGTGCCCGTATTTGCAACTCAGTTGCAAATACGGGCACAAATCTATTTGTTTGAATCAAACCAGACAAAGAGAAGAAGATATGCGAGCAATTTCAATTAGACACCTGTTTTAAAAATTTATAAAAATCGCTAACAATGATAGAACAGTCGTTATCCGCATAATAATAATGACCTGATGACGACAGCATTGTGACATTGATTTCGGGACGCAACGGAAACTTCCTGTGCGAACGAGGAGACACCATCTCGTCATGAGTCGAAAGGTAGACGCGGGTCGGAACGGCAAGACCGCTCACTATTGTACGTATACGGTAAATTTCTCGAAATAATTCAAAATAGCGTGGAATCCAGCACAAATAGTTAACAAGATTACCGTCATCTGAAATACTGTAAGCATCCTTTGCAGCCTGTACCCAGTTGTCATTTATTTTGCCCATCTTCACCTTTAACGGTGTGGAAAAAAGTTTGCGAGATATCCTAAGAGACAAAGGTGGATTAAGAAGAAATAGAGCATCAGCTTTACCTCTCATAGCAGCATCAATGGCAAAGAGACATCCCATGGAATGAGCCACAATAATCACCTTATTACCATTACTTAGCAAATTTTCAATAGTCTCTGCGACCTGTCTACGCCATTGTTCCATTGAAGACCCAGCAAATTCCCTCGGTCCTTTTCCATGACCATCCAAAAGGATTGCGGTGGTATGGAATCCCTCTGGAACATATGGTTGAAGAAAGTTGAAGTATTCCGGCTTTCCCAATATTCCATGGATAAACAATAGCTCAATCATATTAAACATCCTATTAACTTTGCAAAGTTAATCAAAATCTTTAAGGTTATGATAAATACTAACCATCGGAAACACCGACAATCTGACGTTTCCCTTTTTCATACCAAATATTTTATCACTACAATTGTCAGTTTTGACAGTAAAAAATCCCTGTCAGAGGGTCAAATTTGAGATTTTAATCCCTATGAGATGTATCAGACCGCAAATTTAATACCGATTTTACCATCTTAATTCAATGAAATAAGCATTTTTATTCTAAATAACAGTGTTATTCATGGTAATCGGTTTCGAGGAAGTCGTCGGTGCCGGTATAATCTGCATTCACTTTGACAGCTCCTTTTGTCATTGCGCTAATGTAGGCAGACCTATTCCTCCGTGTATAATCCTTCGTCTTAAGAAAAGATTTTCTTTTCGTCTTGAAGAGCCGTTCAGGATTTATAAAAATTGGCTTGAGCGGCTCATGACACTGCTGGAGCCCTGTGATGATAAACCCATATTCCCCGTCATCAGTCTCGGCTTTCATGATAAGTCCCGGAAGTCCACACAATTGCCATGGACCATCCTGCACAGGCACGTCAAGTGCAAACCATGCTTTCCATTTTCGTCCGTGATAGTCGGCTGTCGCAAGATTACATTCATAACCAAATATTGCTGCAGTTGAATCGTTAAGTTCCCAAACCAAGTCATCCATAGCCACATTATATTGATATCTATCCGCGCTATTGCTATCCCATACTGTTATCGAATTTTCTGAAAAGTCTTTCCTGCATTTATATTGGCTCTCCGGAAGCAATCCTTTCTCCTTCATTATAGCAAAAGCATCGGCACCTGTTTCACTAAATTCCCGTAATGCGTCACTCATGGCTTGATCGCGGATTGCCTTACCGGTAGGATCATTTTCCAATGAATCCACATAAAAGGTCTGAGGGTCATAGTAATATGATGAACCATTACCTATCTGAAGAATGAATTTATCTTCCCGGATATAAGGTTTATCTTTCTTCTGATCCTTGGGCTTATGCCATGCAGTATATTCAGCCTTTAGCGTTGCCATAGTTTTTTCATCGGCATAAACTGAAGAAGATGACGGCTGCGCGTCCTTCATCCAAACATCCGCTTTAGCAGTAGCGACTGCAGCGGCAAAAACTATATATACAAACAATCTCCTCATATATTTGACAATTATAATTTTTTACTCCGAAATAATATCTCAACTCAAGTGGAATATATCCTCAAAAGATATAAAAAGTTGTCATTTCCAATTCACTTCGCAAATCTATGACTAATTTCTTAATATTACAACTTATAATTTAGTCAATTTTGTTAAAAATATTTAATATATCCAATATACGCATTAGATAACTTGATCATGATCAGCCATAAATATATTGCTACTTCAATCAGAGTATTTACCTATCCATTTATTTATAACGGTCAATATTAGAAATAAAGCTGAGAAAGACACAATTATCCGGGAAGTCATCCAGATTATCCGTAAGCATAAAGCTACGATGATTGTCGACCATATCTTCAAGATTCTCGAGATAGTCAGTTCTCACGAGAAGTCCGAGATCCCCGAGGGAAGCTGAATCAATAGAGGAGGCCGAATTCCCATAGGGGCAGGAAACGGTCGAAACCTGTCTCAATGTTATCTCGGACAACCCAGCCATCGGAAACACCGGCAAGCTGACGTTTCCCTTTTCCTGCGCCACCTACCTCAAATGTATGGGTGTATATCCTGAAATCAGATTCCTTGCTGGATGACACCGGTAGCACCACTCTCGTTTGATTATAGAAAAATGTCTCCCTGAGATTTCCAATATCAGGCACATTGTCTGCCAAGACAGTCATCAATGTAGGATTATCGATATAAACTTTTTCCACTTTCCCCAATGAACGCATACCGCGTGTGACGTCACGCAACATGCCTATCATCCCTCCTTTCTCCAGATAAGCCAAATAATCCGGCACATTGTTCTTGCTTACACCAAGTTCAGTGGAAAGATTTTCAAAATTAGGTTTGTAAGGAGCCAGACGAGATATAACGTAGAGCATCTGTTTAAGCTTCCTTCCGGTAGCTGCATTCATACCTGCAAATAAAGGGATATCAGATTCGGTGGTCTGAGAGACAATCTGTTGCATCCTCACATCGAAATTGTCTATTTTGTGGAAGGGATAATATCCAGAACTTAGATAATCCCTGAAATATGACATCGGATGGAAACCGGGATCAATTCTTAAAGTATGATCCAGAATCTGCTCAATACTCATCCGCGGCAATCTTATATTATGGTCAAACTCACGATATTCCCTGAACGACATTCCCTGCATCGTCATCACTACAGCGCGTCGGCTTAGATCAGCCTCCCCCTTCAAAATGTCAAGCACAGAAGATCCGGAAAATGTGACTTTAAGAGCAGGATAAATGTCATATATCTGCTTCAGTTCTCTTGACCATCCTTTATATTTGTGTATCTCATCAATGACGAGATGAGTGCCTCCCTCCAATACAAAATCGTCAGCGAGAGTAGCCAAGGAATGATCAGAAAAATAAATATGATTAGCCGACACATATAAGAACTTGTCATCATTTTTGTGCTGCAGGATATATTGTCGCAACATGGTCGACTTTCCCACACCACGAGGACCGACAAGTATTTTATCGCTATAATTATCAGTTTAGACAACAAAAAAATCCCTCTTATAGGGACGAAATTGCATTTTCAGTCCCTGTAAGAGGGATTAAATCTCGGTTTTGATCCCTATCATAGGGACGAAATAATGATTAAGACTACTAATAAAGCACAAGAAAAGCCGCCCGGATCAGGAGCGGCTTCCTTGAGTTGTCAGGTAATATAGTGTTATTCTTTTATGGAATTGAGTTCGCGGAACAGTCGGATATACTGTGGCAAGATATGAATAATTCCATACACGACAGCTATTACCAATGTAACAACCATAGCCCAAAAGCCAAATCGGTTGTGCGCCCATGCATTCGGGAAGAGCAGTGTAAACAGGATTACGATGCCAATCCCAAATACAATTTCACCATATATGAGAAACAGTCTCAGTTTGGCGGTCTGGGAGAATAATTTTGCCGGTGGTAAAGCCGCAACGTTGATGTGCCGAAGTTTAAGAAACATAATATTATACCATATTGCACCAAGCAGTAAATACACCACAAGATATATTTTCAGACCGATAGGAAACGAATGCGGATTTATGCCACCGATAGCCGATGCCGCGAATACAACCGCAAGAATCAGGCAGGAGATAGCCCCTTGACGGAATTTTTTCAGAATTTTTGTCTGTGCCGTTTCGGAAACCGCCACGTTTATTTTTATTTCGGTATTTGTCTTGGCGAGCACTTGTTCAAGTGTTGACATGCTTTTTTTAAGTTCGTCGAGTTGCATATTATATCTGTTTTGAGAGTTTGTCTTTTATACGATGAATTTTAGTCGCAATGGTGTTGCGTTTAAGTCCAAGAGTGTCAGCCATTTCGTCATATGAATATTCATCGAGCCATAAGAGAATTATCGCTTTCTCAATATCTTCCAGCTTGTTGATAAGAGAATGGAGATGTTGAATAATATCTCGCTGAGCATAATCCATATCAGTTGAAATATTAAGCATGCCGAAATCAACCGACACCGTTTCTATACGTCTTTTTGAAGATCGGAGTGCCATAAGTGCTGAATTCACGGCTACCCTGTAAATCCATGTCGACATTTCACTTTGACCTTTGAACTGATTTATTCCCAACCAAATATTGAGATATATTTCTTGTCGCAGATCATCAAACGACACTTTGTCGGTAGCATAAAAGTAGCTGACCTTGTTAATGATTCGGGAATGCTCCTTGATAAGCGAGACAAAATCCCTTTCGTTTATTGGTGGACTTTCCATATTGAATTTGTTTTGCCCCGTTAGATGCAGTTTTAGTTCCGAAAGTTTCATTAGCCGCTAATTTTTTGTAGAAAGTTTATGCTGACAGTGCAAAATTACGAAATACCAACAACTTAGCAAACTCCTGTATGAAGAAACGAAAATTAAACAGGATATGATCCGGGCATCGTGCCCCGGAACTGACCAAGGATTGTAATTTGAAGGCGCAACCATTGTTGGCGATTTTGATTTTATTTTGTAATTTTGCAAAAAATATAATTATCTAAACTCAACATGAGCGAATTAGCCACTAAATACAACCCTGCCGAGGTTGAAGACAAATGGTATGCATATTGGATGGAACACGGACTGTTTCACTCCGAACCCGACAATCGTGAACCCTTCTGCATAGTGATCCCGCCGCCAAACGTGACAGGCGTATTGCACATGGGACACATGCTCAACAATACTATCCAGGATATTCTCGTGCGCCGCGCACGTATGCAAGGTAAAAACGCGCTGTGGGTACCCGGCACCGATCATGCCGCCATATCCACCGAGGCAAAAGTCGTGGCTAAACTCGCAAAAGAAGGGATCCAGAAAACTGATCTTACCCGCGAAGAGTTCTTAACCCACGCCTGGGATTGGACCCACAAGTACGGCGGCATAATCCTCAGTCAGCTTCGTAAACTCGGAGCATCATGCGACTGGGAACGCACAGCATTCACCATGGACGAGATACGCTCAAAGAGCGTGATGCGAGTGTTCTGCGACCTTTACAACCGCGGACTCATCTATCGTGGAGTGCGCATGGTGAACTGGGACCCCAAAGCCCTCACCGCACTTTCCGACGAAGAGGTGATTTATAAAGAAGAGCAGAGTAAGCTGTTCTACCTGAGATATATGGTGGAAGGGGAAGAAGGGAAATATATCGTGGTTGCCACCACACGCCCTGAAACCATCCTCGGCGACACCGCAGTGTGCGTCAATCCCAACGATGAACGCTATTCCTGGCTAAAAGGGAAGCGCGTGATAGTGCCGATGGTGGGCAGATCCGTGCCAATCATCATGGATGATTATGTGGAGATGGATTTCGGTACAGGATGCCTGAAAGTGACTCCGGCACATGATGTCAACGACTATATGCTTGGCGACAAATACGGATTGGAATCTATCGACATATTCAACGACAACGGCACAATATCAGAAGCCGGCGGTATGTATGTCGGCATGGACAGATTCGACGTGCGCAAACAGATCATGATAGATCTTGACAATGCCGGACTTGTAGAAAAAGTCGAAGACTATGTCAACAAAGTGGGGCATTCCGAACGCACAGACGCCGTTATCGAGCCTAAGCTTTCAATGCAGTGGTTCGTCAAGATGCAAGACCTTGCCGTTCCGGCTCTTGAAGCTGTGGAATCTGACTATATAAAGTTCGTGCCGTCGAAATACAAGAATACTTATCGCTATTGGATGACGAATATCAAAGACTGGTGTATATCTCGTCAGCTTTGGTGGGGACATCAAATCCCGGCATGGTATCTTCCTTCAGGCGGATATGTAGTGGCGGAGACTGAGGAAGAAGCCCTTCTGAAAGCAATAGAGAAAACAGGGAATCCGGAACTGACACTTTCCGACCTCAAAAGAGATCCCGACTGTCTTGACACCTGGTTCTCATCATGGCTTTGGCCAATCTCACTTTTCAACGGTATTCTTGATCCTGAAAATAAAGATTTCAAATATTACTATCCTACAACAGATCTTGTGACCGGACCGGACATCATCTTCTTCTGGGTTGCCCGCATGATCATAGCCGGATA
Organism: uncultured Muribaculaceae bacterium; assembly: GCA_910583795.1. Lineage (GTDB taxonomy): Bacteria > Bacteroidota > Bacteroidia > Bacteroidales > Muribaculaceae > Lepagella. The sequence goes on along the minus strand of CAJTZQ010000058.1, from coordinate 11,792 downwards.
TGCATTCTGCAACGACAAACCGTTCAGCAATGTCTATTTCACCGGAATAGTACGCGACAAGATAGGAAGAAAAATGTCGAAATCTCTCGGCAATTCCCCCGATCCTCTTGAATTGATTGATAAATTCGGTGCAGACGGCGTGCGTATGGGAATCATGCTTGCCGCGCCTGCAGGACACGACATCATGTATGATGATTCACTCTGTGAGCAAGGCAGAAATTTCTGCAACAAGATCTGGAATGCGTTCCGCCTCGTAAAAGGGTGGCAAGTGGATTATGAGAAGCCACAGCCGGAAGCTTCCGCAAAAGGGATCGAATGGTTTGAGGCGGAAATGAACCGCACCCTGATAGAAGTTGAAGACCTTATGGGCAAGTTCCGTATTTCGGAAGCCCTCATGGCTGTCTACAAACTATTTTGGGATGAGTTCTCATCATGGTATCTTGAAGTCATAAAACCGACTTACGGCTCCCCTATCGACGGAAAGACTTTCGACAAGACCCTCCAATTTTTTGACACGCTTCTACGCCTACTCCATCCTTTCATGCCTTTCATCACCGAGGAGCTTTGGCAACATCTCACTGACCGCAACTACGGCGAAAGCATCATGACCGCCCAGCTTCCTAAAGCAGAAAGCTATGATGAGGAAGCGATAGCACGTTTCGATTATCTGAAAGAGGTGATAGCCGGCATCAGAACAATACGTAAACAAAAACAGATTCCTCAGAAAGATTCTCTTGAACTTCTCGTAAAAGGTCCACACAACGGAAACCTCGACAGCATTCTTGAGAAAATGGGTAATCTTTCAGGTATCCGCAGCGTAGAAGAAAAACCGGCTGCCGCAGCATCTTTTATTGTGGCATCTACCGAATACAGTATTCCAGTAGCTTCAAATATCAACGTGGAAGAAGAACTCAAAAAGCTTAATTCCGACCTTGAATATCATGAGAAGTTCCTTGCATCCGTACGCAAGAAACTTTCCAACGAGAAGTTTGTAGCCAACGCGCCTGAGAAGGTGGTAGCTCTCGAAAAGAAAAAGGAGAGCGACGCCCTTGAAAAGATCGCAGCTGTGAAAGCCGCCATTCAGGCTCTTTCACAAGCTTGACAAAAATATCGAACAATAAAACAAGGCTGAACTGAAGAGTCTATCGCTCACGGTTCTGCCTTTTTATAATTGATAAGAGGGAAGCGGCAGAGCCGCTAAGGGTGAAGAGTCAAGGGTGAAGAGTCAAGGATGAAGAGTGTATTAAATGAGTATGACATCAAAATAAATAAGCTTATGGAAGTCAGTGTCGGGATTATGGAAACTTCTGAAGTGGAAATCAGATTTAATGGGACTTATACATCATCTCATGGCGAGATATTATCCGGGGTCCATGTTTTCAACATGCAAAACTTGAATTCCGACCAAATTATATTTTCTCCTGAATCTTTTAAAGATTCATACTTTGAAATAGCTGATGTCACAATAGGGAAAGATTTTCATTGGCAACAACAGGAAGCCCAGCGATTCATGGGGAATCTCAAGCTAATCCGCAAAGGGAAAATTATCATTGTCATAAACGAACTGCCTGTTGAAGAATATTTGAGAAGTGTGGTTTCAAGCGAAATGAAAGCCACCGCCCCGTTGGAATTTCTTAAGGCGCATGCCGTGATCTCAAGAAGTTGGGTTATATCGCAAATCATGCATAAAAATGCCAATAAGGGAATGACAGGAATGATTGAAAACGGGCAAGAGTGTATAAAATGGTATGACCACACGCAACACATCGATTTTGATGTATGTGCCGATGACCATTGCCAACGATATCAAGGCATAACAAAAATCACTAACAGCAATGCCATAAAAGCTGTGACGGAAACCACAGGGCTTATTCTCACTTACTATGGAAAAATTTGTGACACAAGATTCTCAAAATGCTGCGGTGGTGCCTTCGAAAGATTTGATTCATGCTGGGGAGACGAAACGCATCCATATCTTGCGGAAGGAAGGGATTTGCCGCATTCCCCTCATTTACCGGATCTGACCGATGAAGAGAACGCAACCAATTGGATCACCAACTATCCCGCCTCTCTTTGCAACACTTCCGACAGACGTCTGCTACAAGACTCCTTAAACGGATATGACCGGACAACCACTGATTTCTATCGGTGGAAAGTGGAATATTCGCAAGATGAACTTTCAGACATCGTCAGGACGCGGTCAGGGATCGATTTTGGAGACATAACCGACCTTATCCCGCTAAAACGTGGTGTGTCGGGAAGAATCATCAAGCTGCGGATCATAGGTTCAAAAAAGAGCATGACGATAGGGAAAGAACTTGAAATCAGGCGCATCCTGAGCCGTAGTCATCTATACAGCTCAGCATTTATAGTAAAAAAAGAAAAATGTGAAAACGAATTGCAGAATATTTTTGTTATAAAAGGAGCAGGCTGGGGACACGGTGTCGGGCTATGCCAGATAGGAGCAGCGATAATGGCTTCAAAAGGGTATGATTTCAGAGAGATTCTCCGTCATTATTATCCAAGCAGTACATTGTCAGCAATCTCTATAAAATAAGAATCGATGCCGGGATCCTTCCCAGGTGCCGGCATCGATAATTATCCATGATGTAAGGTCGTTGATATGTTGTGACGGCGATGCCGCCATTTCTTCAAATTTTCTACACCGCTAAGTTAACCTATTTATTTTATTGGTGCAAATAATTGGTTTATTTTTTTTTGAAATAATTTATTTTTTGAAAACAATTATTTCGATTTAGACGTTTTATTCTCCAAAATTTGCAAAAATTGGTTAAACAACATATTTTTTCAGCATAAGTCTTTTCCTTATCCAAAAAAGAAATAAGCCACCACAACGGCAGCGACAGCTCCGGTGAGATCTGCAAGAAGTGCATACCCTGCCGCGTATCGAGTCTTCATCACACCCACACTGCCGAAATAGACGGCAAGTATGTAGAAAGTAGTGTCAGTTGACCCTCTGACAGCGGCAGCCACCCGGCTCACAAAAGCATCCGCACCGTTCTCCTTCATCACATCAAGCATCATCGCGCAAGACCCGCTTCCACTTAACGGCTTCATGAGCATCGTTGGCAACGCTCCCACCCAACGAGTATCGAAACCAAGTGCACTTACTCCAGCCTCTACCCAACCGGTAAAAGTGTCAAGAGCGCCGGAAGCCCTGAACATCCCTATAGCTACCAGTATAGCCACAAGATATGGTATGATCATCGCCGCAGTCTTGAAACCCTCTTTAGCACCCTCAATAAAAGTGTCGTAGACGTTAATCTTTTTCCTTATGCCGGCAACTATAAATGCAATAATGACACTGAAAAGAATCACGTTAGCAGCAAAGGTGGAATATAATTCCATCCTGTCAGCCGGGAGTGACGAGAAAAACCAGACAGCCAATGCCACAATAGCCCCGATTCCCAAAAGCCAACTCCATATCACAAGATCCATCCGTATTCTTTGTTTAATACATAAAGCCGTCAAGCCTACCATAGTGGCAATCGCCGTGGCTATCAATATCGGGATAAATATATCTGTCGGGTTTGACGCACCCCCTTGAGCACGATACATCATTATGCTTATCGGAATAAGGCACAATCCTGAAGAATTAAGCACCAAAAACATTATCATTGCATCTGTTGCTGTGTCTTTCTTATCATTGAGCGATTGCATTTCCTGCATTGCCCTGAGCCCCATGGGAGTGGCGGCATTGTCAAGTCCGAGCATATTGGCGGATATGTTCATAAAAATAGCACCCATTGCCGGATGCCCTTTCGGAATACCGGGGAAAAGGCGCGAAAAAAAAGGACTTATCAGTCTTCCAAAAAATTCAATCACACCTCCCCTCTCTCCGATCTTCATGATGCCGAGCCATAGAGTCAACACCCCCGTGAGCCCCAACGAAATTTCAAATGCAAAAGCGGCCTGGGAGAAGGAACTGTTCATTATGTCGCTCCAAACTGCCAGGTCGCCATATATCAGCGTGCGTCCTGCCGCCATAAGAAACGCTATGACGAAAAACGCAATCCAAATCCAGTTTAATACCATTGCAACGAGTGAATTTTGAATGTTGAATTTTGGATGTTGAATTTTTGTATTTCAGCAGAAATTCAACATTCAAAATTCTAAATTCAAAATTAAAATTATATCTTCCGAATGCCCATGATCTCGCGGACATCTCGCAGAGTGTCGGCAGCGTATGCACGAGCTCGCTCCGCACCGTTTTTCACTACCTTTGAAAGATACTCATCGTTATTCCTGATATCAAGAATTCGTTCGCGGATAGGCAATGTCACTTTCAACATATCTTCAGCAAGCTGTTTCTTCATATCGCCATAACGTATTGAGCAATCAGCGTATGCCTGACGATAATGATCGGCAACTTCCTTACCCGAAACGAGATCAAGAAGAGTGAACAGATTTTCAACAGGCTGGCTAACGGGAGAATTGGGTTCCTTAGGTCCTTCATCGGTGACAGCTCGCATCACTTTTTTGCGCAAGGTCTTTTCATCGTCGATGAGATATATGCAGTTTCCTTCGCTTTTACCCATCTTACCGGATCCGTCGAGACCCGGCACCTTGATTGCCTCTCCACCGAAATTGAAATTGACCGGCTCTCCAAAATATTCAGTGTTATAAAAAGAATTGAAACGGCGCGCAAACCTACGTGTCAGCTCAAGGTGTTGTTCCTGATCTTTACCAACCGGAACATAGTCAGCATGATGAATAAGGATATCCACAGCCATAAGGGTAGGATAAGTCAAGAGACCGGCATTGACACGCTGGTTAGTTTGATTTCCTATGATCTCTTTTTCTATCTCATCACTGTCAGAAGTGATTCCAAGAGCTTTTCTCGCCTTGTCTTTAAACGAAGTTGTTCGCATAAGTTCACCTATACCGACATGCATATTGAGAAGAAGATACATTTCAGAAATCTCCGGTATATCGCTCTGAACGTAAAGTATATTCTTCTCAGGGTCAAGACCAGCCGCGAGATATTCTGCGATTATCTCTTTTACACTCTCATGAAGCATCTTCGGATCAGGATTCGTGGTCAAAGCATGCAGGTCTGCGATGAAAAACCTGCAATCATAATCATCCTGCATTCTCACAAATTTGCTGAGAGCTCCATAATAGTTTCCAAGGTGGAGGTTTCCTGTAGACCGGATACCACTGAGGACTACCTTCTTATCTTTTTCCATATCTTGTTACGTTGTCCTAATTATTTCACTTTTCTTTAATAAAAGAGCCTAACCGGAACTTCTAAAACTATCACGGTAAAGGCTATTTTACAATTACATTGCAAATTTAACCATTTTTATCGTCTCTTTTAACACGAAATGTCATTTTTTTATGGGAACTCCCTTATCTTTATACCAACACACCACAGAATAATTGTCGCTCGTCTATTGTCCTTGGACATTGGTCGGGATTGGAAGCTTAAAGCTTATGGAATATGACTTAAGAATTATTTGAAGCCTTACATTTCTCTTAATCCATAAACTCTAAACCATAAACTTTATAGATTGTTTATAAAATAAGACTCGTATTTGTTGTATTTTATCAGATGTTACTATTGATAAAACGCCATAATAAATGTCAACAAAACTTGTTGTAAAAGAATGGAAGCCTTAAAAACAAACATATTACGTTGGCTCTGCATGTCATTGTTCTTGACCGCAGCTTCTGTCGTTTATGCCCAGAATGACTCGATAGATACAATAGAACCGGACTACATGGGAAAAGATTCTACATGTATCAACAAAGTGCTTTTTATCGGAGACTCTATGACGGGATGGATGGCTGAACGTCTTAACGCTTATGGAGATATCAATGGTTTTGAAGTGGCTACTGTTATTTGGGATGGTTCAACAATTCAAAAATGGGCAAAGTCGTCCAAACTTCCAGACATAATCGAAGAAACAGCCCCCGATGCTATTTTTATATGTCTCGGTATGAATGAATTGTTTGAGCCCAATCCGGATTCCAAATTAAAGAATTACGTAGAGACTCTTAAATCTGATTTTGGAGAAACACCATTTCTGTGGATTGGCCCGCCATCGTTTCCGGGACAAGCCCAAGGAGAAATCCTCAACAACTGGCTTGAAAAGGAATTAGGAGAAAAAAACTATTTCAGTAGTTTTAATCTTGACCTTTCAAGGCAAAGTAAAAGCAACCCGCACCCTTCGAGAAAAGGTATTGAGGAATGGATAGACAACGTTGTAGAATGGATTCCGGATAATTCAAATCTTCAGTTTAAGTCATTAAATCCACCGGGAAAAGGCATATTGTCGAGAGGAAAATATTTTGTCTATAAAAGGATGAAAGAAAACTTATAATCATAAAATTTCAACATATGGAATTCACCGATTTGAGAATGGATGATTATCCTTCCTATCTAAAACTCTACAACAGCGCATTTCCTCCTGATGAAAGAAGGGAATATAAAGATGCGAAACATCTTGCCGATTTCATTTCTATGAAAGGAGGAAAATTTCGTGCTTTCGCTGTGAAAGACGGAGATATTTTTATTGGGTTCCTATCTTATTGGATTTTTGAGGGATATACTTACGTGGAGCATTTTGCAGTCACCCCTGAAAACAGGGGGAATAATATAGGCACAAAAATGCTCAATCATCTGTTTAAGACTGTAAGTAATGATGTTCTTCTTGAAGTGGAACCGCCCGATACTCCGGAAGCTGAACGTCGCATCAGGTTCTACCAACGAAACGGATTCAGAATCCGCGAGGAAATCGATTACATGCAGCCGCCCTACAGTAAGGGACAGAAACCTGTGAAACTTTTACTTATGACTCACGGCAACGTTTCTCTACACAACAAAGACTCTATCAGCGAAATGTTGCATGAAGTTTATAATGTCGATAACGGTATATAAGTTGAGGGTTGAGAGTTGAAGGGTTAGGTTTTTTAAAGAAATATGGCTTCAAATAATTCTTAAACTATATTCTATAAACTATAAACTTCCCATTCCTGAACAAAGACCAAATATAAACAAAAATGTAAGAAAGATATTTTCCGGCTTACATAACTCGAGACCCGGGCCGTCGGCGTAACAGCCGAGGTCCGGGTCGTTTTTTACCAAAGATCTGTATTTTCAGATTAAAGATTTGTTTTCCTTATCCCCCAACGGCAAATCGGATGGATTCTTCTTCATCTTCACCCTCATTGTGTCGAAGCCTTTGCCATAAACACCATTCACATTCGCTTGTGATATGAATGCATTGTCGTCGATAGCCTTGATTATCCTGAAAATTGTCACGCTCTCAATTTTCCTGCACCATACCATCAAGACCTTGACATCCTGTTTGGAATACCAGCCCATACCATCCATGACCGTTACTCCTCTATGTGCCACTTGATTGACCCGGTCTGCTATTTCCGCCCATTTTCTTGAGAATATTACAAATTGAGTGGCTTGCCTATTGGTATTGATAACCATATCCGCCATGTAAGCCAATACAAAAGTAACTACCAGACCATAGACAATCAACGGAACCTTCACACTGAGACGCTCTGCAAATGTTCCTTCAAAAGGGAGGAATATCGAACTTGAAACAATCAGGAAATCTGTGAATATCATCGTTCTGCCGATGCTGACATTGCTGACTTTCGAGACCATGGCTGCCACTATGTCGGTTCCACCTGTTGAACCGTTGTGCACGAAGACTATGCCAACCCCAAGACCGCATAAAATCGCTCCCAAAATAGCACTCATGGAAATATCTTCCATAATAGGATGACCAAGCCCCATAAAAATATTCTCAAACACGCCGATAGCCAATGAAAAAACCGTGGCTCCGAAAATTGTGCGCATAACAAAAGTCCTCCCTACTACCCTATAAGCCATAGCAAGCAATATCAGGTTGCATGCATATTGAGTCACGGCTACAGGAATCAAGCCATCTGTTGCAAAATAGACCAATGTACCGACACCCGAAACTCCTCCGATCACTATTTTATGAGGGAGAATAAATGCCGTGAAACCAATAGCATAGATAATCAGACCAAGAATGATTATTACATAATCTTTTGCATTGGTCATCAAACCATTAATTTTATTCGTAGTCATATATAAACATTAATAATTCAACCAACACCCTAAAATTTTTGCAAAATTAGACAATAAATTTTAAATATGAATATTTTTATTTAAATTTGCATCGAAGTCATTTAAACTTTTTCTTTTTCAAGATTTCGTCAGATTTCCGAGACGATTTCAGACCTTGAGGAGGGAGTTTAACAGGCTAAGAACAAATAAATTCCTTGATATTTTTTTGAAAAATGCAAAAATTATCAAGAATCACAAAATTAAATTTAAATTGCAAATAATTTATATTTATGAAAATCAGATACATCCTCTCCTCATTAGCGATTATTGCCGCGACATCGTCTGTATCGGCATCTGATTTTGTCTCAACCGAACCTGCTGAGAGGCTGTTCAACTTCGGCGTGCGTCTTGGAGTAAATGCCTCAAACCGCACGTTTAGCAAAGACTATTTCAACACTTACAATGTCAACAGCTGGGGAACAGGCATTGACGCAGGTATCGTGCTTAATCTGAACATGCGGGAATTTTTCTCGATTCAGCCTGGATTCTTCTTTGAATCCAGAACAGGCAATTATTCTTATGTGCAAGACTATATAAACCAAAACAATGAGAACGACAATTTCTCTCAGATAGGGCATGTGAGAACATATAATTTCGTTGTTCCTGTGATGCTGTCATTCAGATTCAATATAGCCGACAATTTGAAATGGCTTGTTGAGGCAGGTCCTTACGCCCAGTTCAAACTGCATTCTTCCGATTCTGATAAGATTGAAGTGATCAGTCAGTCCTCCCCTTCGATGCCTGTAGCAATAGAAACAGCAAAAAGTAATTTCACAGATTTTGGAGCAAAAATCGGCACCGGAATCATGGTCAATGATCATTACTCATTCTCCATTCATTACTTGGCGGGTATGTCAAACGTTTGGAAAGCTCCTTTTGAGGGTGGTAAAAACAAAGCGTGGACATTCACTCTCGGATATGACTTCTAACGGATTACAGTCCTGATCATATCCAGGATTTTATCTGCATTTTTTATTCCCTCATTAAAGTCAAGCCGCGCCATGTCGGAATCACGCTTATACCACGTAAGCTGTTTCTTGGCATAGACGCGGGTATTTTTTTGTATCCTCGCTATCGCTTCATCTCTTGTAAGAATGCCGTCAAACCACGCAAACATTTCTTTCAATCCTACTGTGTTTAAAGAATTTAACCGGCGCATAGGGTAAACCGTTCTTGCCTCTTCCTCAAGCCCGGCATCCATCATATGCATCACTCTGCTGTTGATCCTTTCAAAAAGCCTTTCCCTTTCTCCGTCAAGGCAAATCTTCAGAATGTCGAAATCCCTCTTCTTTTTCATACCTGTTATCAACGAGCTATAAGGTTTGTTTGCCGTCACACAGATCTCTACTGCATGGAAAACCCTTTTCATGTTTTTTTTATCCACCCTTTCATAGTGCATCGGATCAAGACACTGAAGGCGTGTCAGAAGCCATTCATCTCCCCTTTCTGTCCATTCATCCATAAGCGATTTTCGTATCCCTTCAGGAACCGTGGGAATATCGTCAATGCCATTGCAAAGGGCATCCACATACATCATAGACCCTCCGCAAACAACAGCCACTCCTCTTGATTCAAACAGACCGTTGGATATGCATAAGGCATCCTGTTCGAATTCGCTTGCACTGTAATAGGCGTCAAGAGGCAATATATCGATAAGATGATGGAGGACACCTCCCATTTCTTCAGTTGTCGGGGTTGCTGTTACGATAGGTATGCCATGATATATCTGCCGGCTGTCAGAGGATATGATTTCGGTGTCAAGACGGCGTGCCACCTCGACAGCAAGGGCCGACTTCCCTGAGGCTGTCGGCCCTGTTATCACTATTAAAAGAGGTTTCTTCACTCGGCTGCGAGTCGACAAATATTGATTATTACATCTGTTGCTTTATCCATTGATGGAATTGCGACAAACTCATATCGTCCGTGGAAGTTTTCACCCCCCGCAAATATATTCGGACACGGAAGACCCTTGAACGAAAGCTGGGCACCGTCTGTACCGCCACGGATAGGCTGCACCTTCGGTTCCACACCAGCTTCACGCATAGCCTTTTCAGCAAGTTCGACAACATGCATCACAGGTTCAATTTTCTCACGCATGTTGTAATATTGATCTTTGATTTCAACAGACGCACAACCGGGGAATTCCATATTGGTCTTGCGTACAAGATGCTCGATCTCTCTTTTGCGGCTTTCAAAACGTGCGCGGTCATGATCGCGGATAATGTAGGAAAGCACCGTCTTCTCTACAGTTCCCTCTATACCCACGAGATGATAGAATCCTTCATAACCTTCGGTATGTTCCGGTGTCTCCCAACGCGGCAACATCACAATAAACTGGGTCGCAACACGCATTGAGTTGATCATTTTGTGTTTTGCGCTTCCGGGGTGCACGTTTCTACCTTTGATTGTCACTTTCGCACTTGCGGCATTGAAATTCTCATATTCCAGTTCTCCGACGGCACCACCATCCATGGTGTAGGCAAACTCCGCACCGAATTTTTCCACATCAAATTTATGAGCGCCCTGCCCTATTTCCTCGTCGGGATTGAAAGCTATCCGTATTTTCCCATGCTTGATTTCGGGATGAGCCTGAAGATAGGCAACGGCACTGATAATTTCAGCTATACCAGCCTTGTCGTCAGCCCCAAGTAGTGTGGTACCGTCAGTGACGATAAGATCTTGTCCGAGATAATTGAGAAGCTCCGGAAATTCTTCCGGTGAAAGAACTATATTTTCTTCTTTGTTAAGAAGTATCTCCTTGCCGTCATAGTTTTTGACGATACGCGGTTTCACGTGCTTACCGCTCATGTCAGGAGATGTATCGAGGTGTGCGATAAAACCGATCACGGGTGCCTTCGTATCGCAGTTGGCAGGCAATGAAGCCATAAGATACCCGTTATTGTCCAATGAAATCTCTTCAAGACCCATTTTCTCAAGCTGCTCCTTGAGATAATCGGCAAAAATCATCTGTCCTGGAGTGGACGGAGTCATATTGGTAAGTTCATCGCTCTGTGTGTCAAAAGCCACATAGCTTAGAAATCTGTCAGTAACTGTCATTATATAGAGTTTTTTAATGGTTTTCAATTATTATTGCAATCCAGCAGCAATACTGCCGATACATAAGGCAAAATTAATAAAAATCTTCGATATTCCATAAAGAAATAGCCATAACACCGTTATCCTTTCATATTCTTACTGATCAGATAGTGCTACAAAAATTTTATCATAACAAAAAATAACACTATTATATCTGTTTTTTCTCTCTTATGATTCATATGAAAGTAAAAAAAATCAAAAAAATATTTATAGCATATTATATTTATTCTCAAATCTTTATATTACATAACGCTATATATGGACAAGAATTTTCTTAAAAATATCACAGAAATATTTGCACAGTTCAGAAAAAGTTCCTAACTTTGCACCGCAATTGAGAGAGACACCACCACTAATCAAGCGGTAAAGACGAACTCAAAAGCGACAAAAATGCTTCAGTAGCTCAGTTGGTTAGAGCACCTGACTGTTAATCAGGGGGTCGTTGGTTCAAGCCCATCCTGAAGCGCAAATTCGACAAGAGAGTTGAATTTTAACAACAAGATTACTGCTTCAGTAGCTCAGTTGGTTAGAGCACCTGACTGTTAATCAGGGGGTCGTT
>CAJTZQ010000057.1 GCA_910583795.1 uncultured Muribaculaceae bacterium | reverse complement strand
TTCAAACCTGCAACCTTCTGATCCGTAGTCAGATGCTCTATTCAGTTGAGCTAACGAGCCATTGTTTTGAGAGCAATTCGTTTCCGTTTTGCGAGTGCAAAGTTACGACTATTTTCTTAAACTGCAAAATAATTTTAAGAAATAATTTCTAAAAAATTATAGCCACTTCGGAAGCTCCTGAGATGCCGCTTATAGGAGGTGTTGATTTACATATTTTTACCTCACCACCTACAATTTGTTTCCACTTTTCTGTAAGCCTGATCGATATGGTTGCCGCTACGGTTTCAAGAAGTTTTCTCGGATGGTTCATCTCGTCTTTGACTATATCATATATATCGGCATACGAAATTGTGGCGTCAAGATTGTCATCAAGCACTGATGACTGAAATGGAATCGTGACGGAAACGGATACTATAAATTCATTGCCGACCTTTGTTTCCTGGGGCATTACTCCGTGATATGCGTGGAAATGTAGGTCGGTGAGTTTGATATTATAGTTTGCTTTCAACATTCAATAAATCGGGAAAGATAGATGATTATTAATTGCCTTCGCATACAGGGATTTTAGCAATTCTACGTGCATGACGACCTCCTTCAAATTCAGCGGCAAGGTATGCATCGACTATCTTTTTAGCATCTTCTACTGAGATAAAACGAGCTGGAAGCACAAGGAAATTGGCATCATTATGCTGGCGTGCGAGAGATGCGAGCTCCGGAAGCCAACAAAGAGCTGCACGTATACCCTGATGTTTGTTGAGAGTCATCTGAATTCCATTCCCCGATCCACACATTGCCACACCAAAATCACATTCCCCATTTTCAACAGCCTTTGCGGCGGGATGGGCAAAGTCGGCATAATCACAAGAATCGGCTGAATTGGTTCCGAAATCAGTCACTTCATAACCTTTGCTCAAAAGATAAGGTTTGATAATCTCTTTCAGTTCATAAGCTGCATGGTCGGCAGCCATTGCTATACGTTTCATATTGTTTAGATTTTAGTTGTGTGCTTATGCCAGGAAACTCCCGTTATTACTCCCTTAGAAAGGATGGTAAAAGATTTATGTCAGGCTGTTGGTATAAATCATTTTAATAACGCCTCATCTTTCTGAAGAAGAGTTTCCGAAGATTGATTGGTATTGACATGTGGAATCGGGTTTGCGCTTTTAATGTCTTTTGCATTCCCTTTCCCTCCGAAGATTTTACTGGTGAAGGCAAACCTGACAAGAATATAGTTGACCGGGATACAAATTGCCATAGCAGGAAGCAACGCAAGCGTTTTACCGACTATTTGTTGGAAAATAGCTACCAACCCGGTCTGCAAGCCCATGTTGAACAGGTGACTTAATGTGAATCCTAATCCCTTTTTGGCGTTAGGACGCGTGTGGAATGTGAAATAGCTCGACAGGAAAAAGTTGACAATGAAACTCAGAGCATAACTTATCATAGAGGAGGGTACAGCCTTCACTCCCACCGCATGTACGAAAATGACATAAAAACCATATTGCAATACGGTAGCGAGAGCTCCGACTAACCCGAAACGCACGATTTCCGCAAAACGGCTGTTACTGTTTATGAGTTTTTTTAAATTCATTCTTAGATGTCAAGTTTTTTCCGGTCCTATCGAATTCCATTATTTATTAATAGGGATTGCGGTATCCTCAGAAGAACATTTACTGATTTCTTTGTTAATACTCTCAATATATTCAAGAATCTGATCGCGTCCCAATCCTTTTTCTGAAGAAGTGACAAATACGGGTGGAAGCTCTTCCCATTTTTTCAATAACTCTTTTTTGTACTCTTCCACTTTTGTAGCGCCTGCATTTGTGCCAAGTTTATCTGCCTTAGTGAACACTATAGCAAACGGCACCCCATTCTCACCAAGCCAGTCTATAAACTCGATGTCGATTTTTTGAGGTTCATGACGAATGTCTATAAGAACGAAAAGAAGTGTCATCTGATGCCGGTCGAGAATATAGGATTCAATCATTGCCCTAAACTCTTCGCGCTGGGATTTTCCCCTTGCTGCATATCCATATCCGGGAAGGTCAACTATATAGAAACTTCCATCGTTTATGCGAAAGTGATTGATAAGAAGCGTTTTCCCCGGTTTCTGGGATGTCTTTGCCAATCCCTTGCTGCGTGTCAGCATATTTATTAGGGAGGATTTGCCCACATTCGACCTTCCGATAAATGCGTATTCCGGCACATCGGTGTCGGGGCATTGAGCCACTTTAGCACTGCTTATCTCGTATTTGGCATTTTTTATCTCCATGATTGCAAAATTAATAAATATATTCAACTTTCGCAAGACAGATTAAAACACAAGGGTATGTATATGTCGAAGAGCATCATCCACCTTTGAACTGTCGACCACATAAGCCATAGTTGTGTCTGAGGCGCCCTCGGAATGTCCTTCCACATTAATACCATCGCGAGAAAGGGTGTGACGTATTCTTGCTCCAAGTCTTGAATTGTATTTCATATTTTCACCCACCACCGCTATGGTGGCAACGTTGTCAATTCTTTCAGGTAGCGATAATGAGCCTTTTGATAATTCAGGGGCAAATTCCCGACACAGTAAATCATATGTGACGTCGGCGTCAGCTTTTGCCACTGCAAAAGACATCCCTGACTTTTCATCATTACGGGTGACATTGAAAACCTTCACGCCTTTTTTTGCAAGGGCATTAAAAGTTCTGGAAACTGTGTTTTTAAGTTTCCCTGATATGTTCCCTCCAAGATGGAAGAGGGTGGTGTCACGAATTGCTGATATCCCCTTTACATTAAGATCTCCCTCACAAGAGGAATCTGTGATCAGTGTTCCTTTTGCCGACGGATTGAATGTATTTAAAATTCTTATAGGTATGTTTTTGTGGAAAACCGGATAAATCGTGGGAGGATAAATGACTTTTGCCCCGAACGAACACAATTCCATGCTCTCAATGAAAGTCATGTGCGGCACAAGTATCGCATCTGACACGATGCGGGGATCTGCAGACAGAAAGCCATCGACATCAGTCCATATTTCCAAAATTTCAGCGTCAAGAGCAGCCGCAACGAGAGCCGCTGTAAAATCGCTTCCGCCTCTGCCGAGATTTGTGATGTCTCCCGTCTTACAGTCTGTAGAGATAAATCCGGGCACTATAGCTTTGTCAAAAGGTTTTGAAAATTCTTCCTTAATTAGATGTGTCGTCAGCTTTTGGTCGGCAATGTTTTTATCATACCATTTTTCTGTTTTTACAAATTTCAGCGAGTCGTGACGGCTGCCTCCTTTTATCATCGCCGCCACTATTACAGACGACATGCGCTCTCCATAGCTTACGATTATATCGAGTGTCATTTGTGGAAGATGTCTGATTAGATAGACTCCGTCATACATCCTCTTTAAATTAGAAAGAAGTGAAAGGACAGTATCTTTAACATCCCGGCGATTGCATTCGTCGATGACATTATCGATTATATTGAGGTGTCGTTCGGTCATTGCCTCAACTTCTTCAAGATATGTCAGGTCGTTGGCTGCTGCCGTCTTGGCAGTGGCGATCAAACGATCGGTCAACCCTCCGAGAGCAGACACAATCACTACCGCAGGACCATTGATTGACTCTACGATTGATTTTACATTTTTAAGGCTCTCAATCGAGCCGACGGAGGTGCCTCCAAATTTCAGTACTTTCATTATAATAAAATTCGTGCTCGAATTGTTGTAAAGATATAGTCTGAGCGGATAATACGTAAAAACAGATATCCCGACGTATAATATAAACGTTTCAACCGATGAATCTTCACAATCTGTTATATAATAATTCAACAAAAGTCACACCTCAGCGTGGCAGCCTTTTGATCGCTGACCCCATGATGGAAGAGGTGTATTTCCGTCGTTCAGTTGTAATGATTTTGGATGTTGATGAAGATAGAGGGCATCTTGGACTTACGCTCAACAAAACCACCAGACTCACTCTCAAGGATCTTATGCCGGACTGGGAAACAGGGAAGACTGTACCCGTATATTGTGGCGGCCCGGTAGATCTTGAAAGATTATTTCTACTTCATACTCTTGGTGATATCATACCTGATGCGATTGAGATCGTACCTGGCATATATGTAGGTGGCGATGTCGAAAAAATACTCGAATATATCGAAATGGGGGGAGAGATAGAAAACCGTCTTCGATTTTTTCTGGGCTATAGCGGTTGGTCAAACGGACAGTTGAAATCGGAAATCGCCGGGCATTCATGGGCTGTCAGAACTCCTACGCAAGGAGAGAATCTTTTGGAGGGTTCTGAAAACGACTATTGGCGGCGAGAGGTTGAGAAACTTGGGGAATCTTATCGCAGTTGGCTTGTGGTTCCCCAAGATCCTTCCTTTAATTGATTATTTACCGATTTTAAACAGTTTCTTAACTAAGAGCCTTAGTATATATCAACATGTTGGAGTATTGTCCGTTGGGAGCACTGAGCCAATCCTCAAGTTTGCCGCTGCATTTAAAACCAAGTTCTGAAAATCTTTTGACCGCACGGGTATGGTTTTCTTCAATTTTGGCTCCAAGCTGGTGGAGATGCAGGGTGTTGTGTGCATACTCTTCAATTAGTTTGAGAGCTTCTTCCGCATATCCTTTCCCTCGGAAATCTTTGCATATATATATTCCTATAAATGCGCGGAGATGTCTTTGCGACACTTCATACAGATCGACAATTCCAACGGGGGTGTTATTCCCTTCTTCAGTGATGATAAGACGAAGCTGACCGGCAGAAAACGGATCAGCGTCATAATTAAGGGCATATTCCCTTAAAATACGTCGCGAAAGAGGAGCTACTGTGTCGCTATAGCGCCAAGCCTCAGCATCATTTTCCACTTCATACATGAAATCGGCGTCTCCGGGCTCGAGAGCGCGCAAGTGGAGTCTGTTAGAGTGTAGCATTGCTGTTTATTATTTGAGGTTTATAGTTCGGATGGATTAAAAGAGCGGAGTTTATTTTAATTTCTAATACCGCTTTTACAATCCTCAACTTTTGCTCGCAAAAGCTGAATCCTTCATTGTTTTGGGAATGTGGATGAGAACAGCACTCGGTTTTGTATGGATTTCCCGAGCGTGAGTTCATCGGTGTATTCAAGTTCATTACCTATGCTTAATCCTCTTGCAAGCATTGTCACCCGGACCGGAAGATCAGCCAATTTCCGATAAATGTAGAAATTGGTGGTGTCTCCTTCTATGGTGGGACTCAGGGCGAGAATCACTTCCTTTAAATTTTCATCGCTGACTCTCTTTATGAGACTCTCGATTTCAAGATCTGCCGGGCTGACGCCATCAAGAGGGGAGATTACTCCTCCGAGCACGTGATACAGACCTGAGTGCTGATGAGTAGACTCGATTGTAATCACGTCTTTCACATTTTCAACAACGCAAACAATAGAGGAATCACGTCGGGAATCATTACATATGGGACAGACTTCCTGTTCGCTGATGTTGTGGCAACGGGAACAGTAGCAAATGTTCCGGCGCATGGAGATTATGGATTCCCCAAGAGCCACAGCTTCCGACTCATCTCTCCTCAAAAGATGCAGTGCGAGCCTGAGTGCGGTCTTTCTGCCAATGCCGGGAAGTTTTGACAATTCCGACACGGCATTCTCAAGCAAAGATGAATTGAATGATTGAATCATACTACAAAATTACAAAATCATTTTTATGTGGCAATCGCTATATGAAGATTTTGGTCAATGAGTTGTAAAAGCGAATGGATTTTATTAGTTTTGTAGGTTGAAACAACAATACGAATGTAATGATAGACTATATTAGCGGTTCGCTTGCCGAACTTCAACCCACGGCAGCAATAATAGATACCTGCGGAGTGGGCTATGACATCAACATAACGCTTATGGATTATGCCGAGCTTAACGGGAGCTTGGGGAAAGATAAGGTGAAACTATATGTGCATGAATCGATTCGTGAAGATGCACATCTTTTATATGGTTTTTTGACAAAAAGATGTAGAGAACTTTTCAGATTGCTCATAGGAGTCAGTGGAGTGGGTCCTAACACTGCAAGGCTGATACTTTCATCTCTCACTGCTGATCAGCTGGAGAGTGCTATATCTGCAGGTAATGATGCCGCGCTTAAGACGGTGAAGGGTATAGGAGGAAAGACGGCACAACGTATTATTGTGGATCTTAAAGATAAAATAAAAGGTAGTGGCATAGAGTTTAATGACAGTGTTCCGGCAGCTGGAGAAGTATATGAGGATTCAATTGCGGCGCTTGTTATGTTGGGCTTCTCGGCACAACAAAGTCAGAAGGCGCTTAAGAAAATTTTTGCTACTGATCCTACCCTGAGCACTGAGAAGGCAATAAAACTTGCGCTCAAGATGCTCTGAAAATGATTGTCAGGAAAACTGTTGTTAGAAATATTTTGCTGCTTTTATCAGTATTATTTGTGATACTGACGGCATCTGTATTGTCGACAGGGCAGTATCGGACAACGGTAATTCCTCCACCCCCTCCCGTGTCTGGAAATTCATCTGGTTCGCAAATTTCTGACAGTGTGGTGCTTCCGTCGCCTGTCAAGCCTACTTTGCCTACTTCTTACGAAGATTATTTTGGTAAAGAGTATGTGGCGGATCTCTCCGATCCAAAAAATGTCAAGACAGTTGTGGAATATGATCCGGAAATCGGGATGTATGTGTTCAGAACTACTATCGGAGATAAAGAAATTGTGACTCCGTACCTTATGAATTCTGAGCAATATAATAAGTTTGCGACTCGCCGGGAAATGTTTGATTTTTTCAGGCAGCAGAATACGGATATTTTCCAAAATAAAGAAAAAAAGGGATTCAATCTTTTTGATATGAATTTTGCGCTCGGTCCGCTTGAAAAAATTTTCGGACCCGGAGGTGTACGTCTGTCTACACAGGGATCTGTGCAGCTGTCTATGGGGATTAAAAGTAACAAGACTGAAAATCCTGCGCTTTCATTGCGATCAAGAAGAAGAACTTTTTTTAATTTTGACCAAAAGATTCAGGCAACGGTATCAGCTTCGGTTGGAGACAAATTGAAATTTAACATGGGATACAACACCGATGCCACATTTGATTTTGATTCGCGGAATTTGAAGCTTAATTATGAAGGGAAGGAAGATGAAATCATCAAAAGTATAGAGGCGGGAAATGTGAGCATGACCACGGGCTCAAGTCTGATAAAGGGAGGTACCTCATTGTTTGGCATTAAAACTAAACTGCAATTCGGGAAACTTACACTTACAGGACTGATCAGCCAGCAGAACAGCGAGTCAAAATCGGTCAGTACTCAAGGTGGAGTCCAGACCACTTCTTTCTCTATTAAGGCAGACAATTATGATGCAAACCGGCATTTTTTTCTTGCCCAGTATTTTTATGATAATTATGACAGGTTTGCAGCATCTTTACCGCACGTCACATCCGGAATAAATATAACCAGAATAGAAGTTTGGGTGACAAACAAGGGCGGACGGTATGAAGAGGCGCGCAATATAGTGGGATTTATGGATCTCGGTGAAAATTCGCGTCTTGCAAATGATTTCTGGCATCCGAATACATCCGATGCTCTACCTTCCAACCGTTCAAACAATATGCTTGATATTCTAAAGAACGAATATCCTGAAGCAAGAAATATCAATGAGGTGACACAGGCGTTGTCTCCGTTGCAGGCATACGGAATCACGGGAGGAAAAGATTTTGAAAAAGTGGAGAGTGCCCGTCTGTTGAACTCTTCAGAATATGCTTTGAATCCTTCACTCGGTTATATCTCTTTGAAATCAAGATTGAATTCAGATGAGGTTCTTGCAGTGGCATATGAATATACATATCAGGGGAAAGTTTATCAAGTGGGAGAGTTTTCCAATGATGTGACGACCACTTCTCAATGTCTCTATCTAAAGATGCTTCGTGGCACCACGATCTCTCCGTCATTGCCAATGTGGAAACTTATGATGAAAAATGTCTATTCCCTCGGGGCATATCAATTACAGAAAAAGAATTTTAAGCTTAATATAAAGTATCTGAGCGATACTATAGGCACTGAAATCAACTATATCCCTGTCAGCACTGTATCGAATGTGCCGATTTTACAATTAATGAATCTCGACAGGTTAGATTCCAATCAAGAGTCTAATCCTGACGGCTTTTTCGATTATATAGAGGGATATACTGTTCAGCCCACTGCCGGAAATGTGGTGTTTCCTGTGGCTGAACCGTTCGGTGCCAATCTTGAGCGGAAAATAGGAAACCGGGATCTTGCGGCACCTTACATTTATAAGGAACTTTACGATTCAACAATGGTTGTCGCTTCTCAATTTGGAGATAAGAACAAATATATTCTTGTCGGTGAGTATCAGGCGTCGAGCGGCGCTCAGATACGCCTGAATGCAATGAATGTGCCGAGAGGTTCTGTCGTGGTGACTGCCGGAGGGGTTGTCCTTACGGAAAACAGCGACTATACGGTGGATTACAATAATGGTATTGTAACCATCATAAATCAGGGCATCATAGATTCTGGAACGAATGTGAGCGTATCATTGGAAAATATGGAGCTCTACAGCATGCAACGAAAAACTCTACTCGGGTTGGATGCTCAGTATAGGTTTAACAAAGACCTGACTATCGGCGGAACGTTTCTCCATTTCTCAGAAAAGGCATTGACTGAAAAAGTTAATATCGGGGATGAGATAGTGAATAATACCATGTTGGGGGTGAATTTGAGCTATAATAAAGAATTTATGTGGCTCACAAATCTTTTGAACAAGGTTCCGACAATCAATGCGGTCGCCCCGTCGTCATTCCATCTCAATGCGGAGTTCGCACAGCTGTTGCCGGCAAAACAGAAGACCGGATCTACAAAAGGATCTTCTTATATAGATGATTTCGAGAGCACTCAAATTGGAATAGACATGCGGAATCCATATTCCTGGACTCTTGCCTCCACGCCTTACGACGGAGGGGCGGATGCATTGTTCCCCGAAGCGGCATTGTCGGATAATGTTGACTATGGTAAGAACAGGGCGCTTCTTGCCTGGAACTACATCGACAGGATGTGGACCCAGAAAAACTCATCGATGTTGCCCGGTTATCTGCGTAATGATTTGAAACAATTGTCAAACCCTTATGTCAGAGAAGTCACGGTTGATGAAATTTATCCGGGAAGAGACGTGATCTACGGGGAATCAAATTATGTTCAGACTCTCAACCTTTCCTTCTATCCAAAGGAGCGTGGGCCCTATAATCTTGATTCAGACAATATCGATTCGAATGGTGAGCTTTTGTTTCCTGAGAAACGTTGGGGTGGGATTATGCGCAAAATGGACAACACTAACTTCGAGTCTTCTAATGTGGAATATCTTCAGTTCTGGTTGCTTGATCCGTTTTTGGATCCGGAAAATCCAAACACAGATGGCGGCGATCTGTATTTCAATTTCGGAGAGATTAGTGAGGATGTCCTGAAAGATGGGATGAAGAGTTATGAAAATGGAGTTCCAATCGACGGAGACGATCGGTTTATGACAAGCACCAACTGGGGTAGGGTGTCTTCTCAAAATTCCCTTACTTATGCGTTTGAGAATGCTGAAAATGCCCGGTTGCTTCAGGATGTGGGTCTTGACGGATTGCCCAATGATGATGAATATACTTTTAGTTCGTATTCAAGATATCTCGACGGGTTGAGGTCTAAACTCTCTGCGTCCACATTGGCGGAAATGGCGGAGGTCCCGTTTTCTCCATTGAATGACCCTGCTGGCGATAACTACCATTTCTATCGAAGCCCGTATTATGACGAAAAACACACTTCTATTCTTGACCGTTATAAGCATTATAATGGAGTGGAGGGTAACTCATTGTCGCCCGATCAAAGCGACAACCCTTTCTATCAGTCTTCAAGAAGTGTGCCTGATGTTGAGGATATCAACCAGGACAATACTCTTAATGAATATGAAAGATATTTCCAGTATAAAGTTTCGATAAGACCCGAAGACCTTGAGGTCGGGAAGAACTATATCGCAGACAGAAGGGAAAAGGTTGTAAACACCCGTATAGGTCCTGCAACAACTGTCTGGTATCTGTTTAAGATTCCGCTAAGCCAGCCGGATAAGATTGTGGGAGGTATCAATGATTTTTCTACAATAAGATTTGCGAGGATTTTTATGACAGGTTTCAGGGAGGTGACCCATTTGAGATTTGCTTCATTAGAACTTGTCAGGGGCGAATGGCGCGACTATAAATTTAATCTAAACAGTAGGAATGATGCTCCGGCAGAGGGGGAACTGGATATGTCGATAGTGAATATCGAGGAGAACAGCGGAAGGCAGCCGGTGAATTATGTGCTTCCTCCTGACGTCTCACGTATTCAGGATCCGGGACAGTCACAGGCAACTCAGCTCAACGAACAGTCATTACAGATGAAAGTTACCGGTCTGCAGCCCGGCGACGCAAGAGGTGCGTATAAGAACACCCAACTTGATTTGAGAATTTATCGGAGAATGCAGATGTGGGTGCATGCGGAGGCATTCATAGATGATATTACTGATCTAAAGGATGGGGATTTGTCTTTGTTCATACGTCTGGGATCTGATGTGAAAAACAATTACTATGAATATGAGATTCCGTTGAAATTGACTCCGCAGGGAAAATATAATAACTATCTTTCATCGGATAGAAGTATCGTATGGCCTCTATCTAATTTCCTTGATGTGCCGCTCGATGTGTTCACTTCGCTTAAGACTGCGCGCAATCATGACAAAAGTGCGAATATAGAGGGAGTGAATTTCAACACATTATACTCTATGCGAGCCCCGGATAATGATCATAACACGGTCTCTGTTCTTGGAAATCCGAGTTTGAGCGATGTCCGCATGATGTTGATTGGCATACGCAATAAGTCGAACTCGGTGAAAGATGGTACGGTGTGGGTTAATGAGCTCAGGGTTACCGATTTCAACGAAAGCGGCGGTTGGGCGGCTAATGTTAATGCCAATCTGACATTGAGCGATCTCGGCATGATGAATTTCGCCATGCATAAGGAAACAGCTGGTTTCGGAGGAGTGGATCAAGGTTTGTCTTCCCGTAGACTTGATGATTATGACCAGTATAGTTTCGCCATACAGGGTGATGTCGGGAAAGTGGTGCCGTCTGCTGCGAAGTTGAGTGCTCCTGTCTATTATTCAAAGTCGAAGGAGAGAATAACCCCTAAATACAATCCGCTTGATCAGGATATCCTATTAAAGGATGCCGTGGATGCAGCCGTCACCAGGCACGAAAAGGATTCAATTAAAAGTTTTGCTGTCACCCAGAAGACGGTGGAAAGTTTCTCTCTCTCTAATTTTAAATTTAATGTGCAAAGCAAGAATCCTATGCCTTGGGATCCTGCAAACTTTCAGTTGTCATTCTCTTTCAACAAGCAGAAAAATATCGATCCGAATACAGAATATCAAAACACATACGATTACAGGGGATCGTTCCAATATAGTTACAGTCCCTATGTGAAACCTCTTAAACCGTTCTCTTTCATTAAAGGAAATAGTAAGACGGCTAAGTTTTTTAAGGACTGGGGTATTAACTGGATGTTTAACAATCTCACGTTTTTCACTAATATGACAAGATATTATTATGAAGAACAGACGAGAAGTGAGGTGGATGTGGATTTCCAGTTGCCGGTTCAGGTCAGCAAGAATTTCTTTTGGGACAGACAGCTGAACCTCACTTGGAATCTTCTGCAATCGTTGAGCCTTTCATTTGCAAGCAACACCACGGCACGCATAGAGGAGACTATAGGCGCTGTCAACAAGCGGTTGTTCCCTGACAAATATCGTGATTGGAGAGATACTGTATGGTCTTCAATCAAGGGACTTGGAACGCCGTGGAATTATAATCAGACGTTTACCGGTACATATCGGGCACCTTTCAACAAGATTCCTGTTCTTGATTATCTTACGGGGTCGGTGAGCTATTCTTCTACCTATAGGTGGGATAAAGGCGCCACTGTAGATGAGGTCAATATGGGAAATACAATTCAGAATCTTTCTGTCTGGAATGCAGATGCGCGTCTGAATTTTGAGACTTTATACAACAAATCAAAATATCTTCAGGCAATTAACCGTAGGTTTGGCAAGTCGTCAACCCGTAATTCAGGAGGCAGGCGCACTGATGCCGGAACTTCAAGAAGCAATATAAGAAAATTTGTAAGGGCGATTATTCTTTCTCCCGACACTTCAACGATTGTAAGGCATAATCTTAAGACGAAAAAACTTAAGATAAATGCCACCGAGGCAGGAAAGCCTTTTAGGTTGGATACGAAGGTGATTGATGACAACAGCGTCGAGATCCTTACAAGAGGCGACCACAATATAAAGATTTCAATAAGAGAGAACAGGAAAGAACCGAAAAATTCCTTTGCAAAAGACCTGGCTGAATATGCCCTTAGGTTTGCGATGATGCCAAGAAGCCTGTCGTTCAGGTGGAGAGGATCACATTCGCTGAATCTGCCACAGTTCTCACCCAATATTGGCGATGTCTTCGGACAGAGCAACAAGTATGGTCCTATGTCACCCGGTCTTGATTTCGCATTCGGGTTTTATGATGACTCATACGTTAAAAAGGCTCTTGACCGGGGATGGCTGCTGACATCTCCTGAAATGATTTCCCCTGCAGTGTGGAATCAAGGGAAGGAATTTAATTTTGAATTGACCCTTGAACCTGTCAAGGGGTTAAAAATCCTTTTGACAAGCAATCTGACTGACAACCGGACACGGCAGATACAATTCATGTTTCAGGGAATGCCCACAACTCATTCAGGATCTTATGTACGCACACATGTGGCATTGGCAAGTGCATTGAGGAGCTCAAAGGCGGAAAACGGGTATGCATCCGAAGCGTTTTCAAAATTCCTTGAATATATACCCATTGTGGCTGACAGGGTGGAGGCGGCGTATTCCGGTTCTACATATCCCGATGCAGGCTTTCTTGAGGGAAGCCCTCTTGCAGGAACGGTGTATAATCCTGTTGTAGGAAGTGTCAGTCCGACAAGTGCTGACGTCCTGATACCCGCATTTATTGCCGCATATAGCGGATACGATCCTCAAAAAGTTACACTGCAACATTTCCCGGGTCTTGAGGCGATGCGCCCTAATTGGAGGGTGACGTATGACGGCTTTCTGCAACTGGGCAACATGAGTAAGATATTTAAATCTTTTACAATCAATCATGCCTATCAGTGCACTTATTCTGTAGGAAGTTATTCGAGCTATATGAATTGGGTAGGGATAAACGGAGGAAGTATGGGCTTTGCATACGATGAACTGACACAACAGCCGATACCGTCATCGCCTTATAATATATCTTCTGTCTCTATCACTGAGAAGTTTGCTCCATTGATCGGTGTGAACATGACATTTAAGAATGATATTACGGTGAATGCTGAGTATCGGGATGCCCGTACATTAAATCTAAATTCATCTGCAGGGCAGGTGGTGGAGACTTATAGCCGCCAGCTGTCTATAGGTGGAGGATGGAAGGTCGCTGATTTCAGCCGGTTTATCAAAATAGGTAGCAAGCAGGGTGGGGCAAGCAATGACCTTTCTGTGAATCTTGACATTGCTTATAGTAATAACATGTCGCTGATAAGAAGGATTGAGACGGCATACACGCAAGCCACACACGGCACAAGTACATTTTCAATAAATTTCATGGCAAGTTATCAGTTGAGCCGTAAAGTGACCCTGTCTGCGTTTTTCGATCATCAGGTCAACACCCCTCTGGTCTCTAATTCGGCATATCCCACAACCAACTCAAATTATGGAATTGCCATAAACCTTTCATTGGCAAGATAAAAAGGATTATAACGAAAGAAAGCAGATCTTTTCGGGATCTGCTTTCCTAAATTTACCACAATATAGGATTAACCTTTTAACCTTTTAACCCTATAACCCTCAACTTTTGCTTGCAAAAGTTGAATCGCCGGATTATTCGGTTGGACGAGTGTATCCGTCTTTGTTGCAACGCTTTGTCATAGCCTCGATGCGGGCTTTTGTCTCGGGGTGAGAAGAGAACATCTTTGAGATATAGCTTTGTTTTGCACCGGATCCTTGTTCCATATTGAGGAATTTTTCGAAAGACATCACCATTCCCCAAGGATTCTTTCCTTTGGAAACCAAGAAATCATAACCGCAATCGTCTGCCTCTTTCTCCTGTTTCTGAGAGAATTTTGCATTTACAAGAGATTCACCGAGTGTGCCGAGCTGTGACTCGGTAAGCTGTGCCACTTTGCCATTGGTCGAAGCGATGGCATCTTTAGCGGCGCCGGTGAGAAGCTGAGTCTTGAATGCGTTTTTAGAGTGACGTTTGATCACGTGTCCGATCTCGTGTCCGATGATGCCGAGTAGCTCGTCATCATTCATGATGTCCATAAGGGATGAGAAAACGCGTACACTTCCGTCAGGACATGCGAATGCGTTGACGTCGATAACGTTGTAGACTTTAAAATTCAATGGAATCCCATCGGCGTCAGTGATACCTTCGGTAAGTTTCCTCAGGCGTTGTGTGTAAGGGTCGTCTTCCGGAAGAACAGGATTGTTTTTATCCATCCAATCCACAGACTCCTTTACATAAGCAGCCATTTGTTCGTCGGTGAGGGTCAATGCCTGAGCTGCTTTTGCAGCACCGCCGATAGCCTTTTTTAGATTAAACTGCGCGTTTGCAACCATAGTGGGTGCGATAAGCAAAGCGCATGCAATGAAAATTTTTTTTACAGATGTTTTCATTTTGCGTTAAAAGTTGTAATTTTGATGTCAAGTTAAGCCAGCACTGTAATATGTAGGCGATAATCTTTAGCAAGCTCGCTTAAGGTTTGAAGCACACCTGATGCCGGTTTGCGGATACAAAATTAGTAAATCGAACAATAATACCCAATACAATTATGGGAAAAAAGATATTATGGGGAGTTCTGATCCTGATTGCCATGCTGTTTTATGGCATAGGGTTGGTGATGTGGGAAAACGCTTTGATAGCGGCATGGATACCATGGACAATCTGTGGAGGGTTATCATTGCTTTCAGGTGTGACCTTATGGCGATTATGGAGACACATTACAGGGTCAGAGAAGTTTTGGCTGAATTATGCCTGTCAGGTGATATTTTCGTGTGGATTATTGTTGTGCGCTTTTTTTGTTATAAATAAGAGTTTCGCAGATAAAACCACCTTGCATACTGAAAAAGCGGTGGTGATGCGCAAATACTATAAAGAGCGGCATAAGACGCGTAGAGTTGGGAGGCGTACATACGTCAGTGGAGAGACATATAAATCCTATTATTTTGAATTGGAATTCCCTAATGGGAAGCTTAAAGAGATTTCATCGACAACAGACAACTACCGTAAAACCCACAAGGGAGACACAATAAGCCTTGACGTAGAGATGGGACTTTTTCATATACCCATAATCATGCGCAAAGGAAAGACAAGGGATGTTCCCCCCTCCAAACGTTATTCCCCACCAAATCCCTTTAAAAGGAAAGCATAGAATATGGTTGTCTTAAGTGACGCGTTTGAAGGGACTTTTGGGAAGGGGCGATGACGAAATATTTGTAATTGTTTTTAAGAAACTGTTTAAAATTTATTTTGTCTTGTCATTGAGGCCTTTGCCGACATCTTTATGATATTTATTCAGTCATTATGGAACCCCATAACTCCTTCATAAATATCAAAAATCTGCCTGACAAATCCTCTCAATTCCTGCAACAAATAAATTTAACAGTTTCTAAGGCATGTGGCGATTATGAGAGAAAAATCGATATAATAGAACAGGGTATGAAAAATGGTATTTGATAATCAAAATATTACAAAGTGTTCTAAAATGAAAATATGAAACGTTCTAAAAATTTCAGAAGTGTTCTACTTTTAATCAATTAGTAATTAGTAGTTTGTAATTAGTAATTAGTAAAAGAGTCAAAAGTGAATATATAAAAGTAGAACGGGCAGGATAGATATCTTATTGGAATGTAGTTGCTTGTATGCATGTGTTCTACTTTTTATAAAAGTGTTCTATTTTTTCTGAAAGTGTTCCACTTTTAAACAATTAGCAGTGAGTAATCCTTATTCAATTGATAATGAGTAATTAGTAATTAGTAATTTGACAGGAAGTGTGGAGGAAGCTTCCCTGATTTTGGTTGACTCAGATTGAAGGATAACCCTTCAAAAAGTTGACCCTGTTGTTGTAATCGCTAAGGAAAGTTGACTAATGACATGTTTACGACCAGAGAACCGGTGAACCGGAGGGCTCTGTGATGCGGGGATGGCTTCTGATATGGCTGCGTGCACGATGCGATCGAAGGCTCGCATAACTGAACAAATCGAAGAGAAATAAAATTTGAAAGCATTGGGAAGTGTAGATTAGCAATTAGTATCATGAGAGGAGACAGGAGAGTGCTTTCCTGATTTTGGAGGTTCTTACCTATATTAGTTGAAAAGCCATTATTGCTAATGGAGGGAGTATTGGGGTGGAAGCAGACACCCCTCGCTAAAGCTCGGGCACAGAACCATCACGACGCGGTTTGGCAGATTGCTTCATTTTATACTTATCTTTCAACTAAATCAGGCAAGAACCAACTAAATCAGGCAAGAACCAACTAAATCAGGCAAGAACCAACTAAATTAGGCAAGAGCCTATGATGCTCTCAATCAAGAGGATTTTTCAGGAGAATTGCGGATACGGTTGATCTTACAGAGGGATGTGTTAAGAATCTTAGCCATTTCCCTTTGAGACAGCCCTTCTTTTTCGAGACGCATTATCTCAGTTTTGAGACGTGCAAATTCTTCTTCTTTCGATTTTTTAAGATGGTTAATCTCGCGGTCGTAGCCGATTGTTTCGAAATGCAGCCAGTTGTCGGAGAATGTTCTCTCCAACAGGATTACATTGTCGGCACCATACTCAATTCTGTCTCCCCGGGATTTCAGCTGTTTGAGGTATTGCAGATTTTCATCGTCCACGCTCTGTCCGATTGCAAAGACACTGTCCATGAAATTGAACAGTTTTTTGTTTCCGGCAAGATCGTTTTGAGAAAGAGGCAATCTCATATTTCGTTTCGAGGTATGTGCAAGCAAGAGGATTGAGAGCCCATACTTCTTTTGCATTTTTTTCAGCTTATAAACGAGCAAGGAAATTGCTGTGGAACTCCGGGTGTTTTTATTGATGAATGTGAGGTTGTCGATGACAATTATTTTTGCCCCTTCCTTTTTCACTATCTTTTCAATGTCTTCCGCAATGATATCTTCGACACAGGGATTCAAGAAAATATCCCGGTTTGGTTCACATCGTAGGAAATAATCCGGAATCGGATATTTCTCTCCATCAAGCCCGGTGTATCTTTTTTGAAAATCTTTAAAGTCCATTTCATAATCGAAATAAATTACCTTACGGGATTTCGCGATTTCAAAAGCCATCTGGACAGCGTAAATGCTTTTCCCTATATTTGAATCAGCAAAAAGGATGCAAATTTCATTTTCTTTCCATAACGATCCCCATAGAGATTCACGGTCTTTCTCTTGAATAGCCATGTCTACCCATTCGTTGCCGGATTTCAACAGGTGGATGTAATCGGGGATTTGGTCAAGCAATCCGGATGCCAACCTCTGAGCCTCTTTCCGTCGTTTTTCAAATTCTATTTTATCAAGATCCCTCTTTTTTCTACGGAATACACTTGCAGCCCATATACCTATTTCCAACCAAGGGACCATTCCGGGATGGTAATACTTGTTGAAGTGTTCTAATTTGACATCAAGAATGATTGAGTCGAGTAATTCAAGGTCTTCCTTTTTCCTGCCGGATTCCCAGACAATCTCCCCGTGCAGGTCTTTAATATAGTAATAATAGTCTTTTAAATAAATGGGGCAAGCGGGTTCTTCTCTGAATTCGTATTTTCCGGAACGGATAATTTCGGGATAGAACGCCGCCCAGTGTCTGAGATAGGTCTGACCGTCATTGCCTTGATAAGTGAAGCTTTCAAATTCCATAATTTTTTATTTTGTTATATTCAACTCACGCAAGCGAAAGTTGAATATATAATTTAAAATTTTCACAAATATAGGGGGGATCGGGGAGTGGAGATTCTTATTTTGAAATTTTTATGGAACAGGGTTATAAACAAAAGAGGTCGCCATGGCGACCTCTTTTGTTGGAATCGTAGGATGAATTTCAATACAAGTACCGAAATTTTAAATGCCCTTTAAGAAAGGATGGAATTGATAAATTCTTCGGTAGGGGAGATGCTGACGAGATTTCCGAAGGGATCGATCATGAAAGATCTGTTTCCTGTGTTGATCTGGAAATCTTCAGTTATTTGGGGTGTGAAATCTTTAGCTGAAAGAGAGATCGTTTTGTCAGAGACATTGTCTACTTTCATGATTTCATTTGCAAGAACGTCGTTTTCTCCTGTGCAAATGCTAACGAATTTCACTTTTGAGGAGTTGAGGTTGGAGGTGATGTCGGAGAGTCTGCGGTTGTTGATTCTTGAAACTGGATCATTTGGATTCCAGAAATTTATAACCACATATTTCCCGTCGAGATCAGACAGGTCGTTAAGCCGGGAGTGGGAAGAGAGGGTGAGAGCGGGAGCTTCTTTGCCGATTTCGAGGGAATGGCTTCCCATTGGCATTGAAGATGATAAAAAAGCGGCGAATACAAAAGATAAAAATAAATACTTGGTTTTCACAATAACCTGTTTTTGTTACACAATAGTCAACCAACGTCATATCTGACGTTTTCATGGAAGACCTTAACTAACTCGAGATTTGAATCCGGAAAATTGTAACTAAGAAACCGGATTCAGGGGTCAACAGGTTGCCAAAGCCTGCAAGTCGATTGATTAAGATTGACCCCTTGGGTTGTCACGAAAAGGGTTTGCCACGCCCTTGAATTTTGTCACGAAATAGGGATATTTCCCTTGGGTTGTCACGATAGGGGCTGTCGGTCTAACGGAAACAGGACCGGAGAAGCACCCGATAATACTAACAATTATGTTGTATTTATTGTTTAAACGTGTTTTAAAACATATTATTGTATTTGGATTATTCTTAAATTTTATTAAAGAAGTTGTTTCAACTTTTTTACGGAGATTGGGTTTTGTATTGCTTTTTACCTTTAAAGGCCCTCTTTCCCAATCTTCCGCCATCTTTTCGGTCGCTTTTGAACCTTTCATCGGTCGTTTAGCCCGCTAAACTCCCTCTTCAAGTTTCAAAAGCGCCTCGAAAATCTGACGAAATCTTGAAAAAGAAAAAAGTCGAAACAACTTCAAAAGGAAGTCTGCGTTATATGAAAAGATGCAGCTTGAATAAAAAAATGCGACACGTAGGTGTCGCATTCTTTAAATATCAAATATCAATTATCAATTATTAATTCCGGTAACGGCTTGTCAGTCGTTTGAAAATACAAGCTGGTCGTCTTTGACATCGATCTTGATCGGTTTGTCGCGGTTGACTTTCTGAGCCAGAATGTCTTTCGAGAGCTGGTTAAGCACAAGCCTCTGGATCGTTCTCTTCACAGGACGCGCACCAAATTCAGGATCGTAGCCATCTTCTGCAAGGAGTTCGAGAGCCGGCTTAGTCACTTCGAGTTTAACACCGTTAGCAGCAAGCATCTTGCGGACGCTATTAACCTGAAGATCTACAATCTCCTGAATCTCTTTTTTGTCGAGAGGAGTGAACAGGACAATCTCGTCAATACGGTTGAGGAACTCCGGACGTATCTTCATCTTGAGAAGATCCATCACATCCTGTTTGGTCTTTGTAATGACTTCTTCACGATTGTCGTCTTTCATATCGGCGAAGTTCTGACGAATGATAGGTGAGCCCTCGTTTGAAGTCATAATGATGATTGTGTTCTTGAAGTTGATGAAACGACCTTTGTTGTCGGTAAGACGTCCGTCGTCAAGCACCTGAAGAAGAATATTGAATACATCCGGATTGGCTTTCTCGATCTCATCAAAGAGAACAACGCTGTATGGTTTACGTCTGACTGCTTCTGTGAGCTGACCACCTTCTTCATAACCGACGTATCCCGGAGGCGCTCCGACAAGTCGGGATACGGAATGTTTCTCCATATATTCCGACATATCGATACGGGTCATCATATCCTCGTCGTCAAACAGATATTCAGCCAAAGCCTTTGCAAGTTCAGTCTTGCCGACACCGGTCGTACCAAGGAATATGAACGAGCCGATAGGACGGCGTGGATCGTTAAGACCGGCGCGGGACCTGCGGACGGCATCACTGACAGCCTGGATTGCAGCGTCCTGACCTATCACACGTTTATGGAGCTCTTCTTCAAGATGAAGGAGTTTCTCCTTTTCACTCTGAGCCATTTTCTTAACAGGAATACCGGTCCAGCGGCTTACAATCTCGGCGATATCTTCCGCATCCACCTCTTCCTTTATCATGGCGCCTTCACCCTGAAGCTCTTTCAGTTTTTCCTGAGTGGCTTTATTTTCGTCTTCCTTCTGCTTGATCTTACTATAACGGATCTCAGCCACTTTTGCATAATCGCCTTCACGTTCAGCCACCTCAGCTTCGTGGTTGAGTTGTTCGATCTCTATCTTGTTTTTCTGGATCTTGTCAATCTCAGCTTTCTCGGCAATCCATTTGGCTTTAAGAGACTTTTCTGTATCCCTCAGGTTTGCGAGATCCTCATCAATTTCCTTGATCTTATATTTGTCTCCCTCACGTTTGATTGCCTCTCTTTCGATTTCGAGTTGTTTGATCTTGCGCGAAGCCTCATCAAGAGCCTGAGGCATGGAGTCCATTTCAAGACGAAGTTTTGAAGCCGCCTCATCAATAAGGTCGATAGCCTTGTCAGGTAGGAAACGGTCTGTGATATATCTCACGCTCAATTGAACTGCAGCGATAATAGCCTCGTCCATGATACGCACCTTGTGGTGGTTTTCATATCTTTCCTTAAGACCACGGAGAATAGAGATTGCCGACAGTTCATCCGGTTCATCTACCATCACCTTCTGGAATCGGCGTTCAAGAGCTTTATCCTTCTCGAAATATTTTTGATATTCATCAAGGGTGGTGGCTCCTATTGAACGCAATTCTCCACGGGCGAGGGCAGGTTTAAGAATATTGGCGGCATCCATGGCGCCTTCGCCTTTGCCTGCTCCAACAAGAGTGTGGATCTCATCTATGAAAAGAATTATCTCACCATCGCTTTGGGTAACTTCATTGACAATCGCCTTAAGACGCTCCTCAAACTCACCCTTATATTTTGCACCGGCAACGAGCGCTCCCATATCAAGAGAGTAGATCTGTTTGGTCTTAAGGTTTTCAGGGACGTCGCCTCTGACAATTCGATGGGCAAGTCCTTCGGCAATTGCGGTCTTACCTGTACCCGGCTCGCCTACAAGCATCGGGTTGTTTTTGGTTCGTCTGGAAAGAATCTGTAATACCCTGCGAATCTCTTCATCCCTGCCGATCACAGGGTCGAGTTTGCCGTTTCGGGCGCGGTCATTCAGGTTGATGGCATATTTGCTGAGAGCCTGATAAGATTCTTCTGCGCTTTGCTGAGTGACCTTATTGCCTTTACGGAGTTCATTGATGGCTGCCTTGAGCCCGTCTTCAGTGATACCTGCGTCTTTTAAGATTTGGGATGCCCTGCATTTGGTCTTCAAGATTCCCATCAGAACTGCTTCAACAGAGACATATTCATCGCCCATAGACTTTGAAAAATCGATTGCCTTCTGAAGAGCGTCGTTAGATTCACGACTTAAGAAAACCTCCCCTCCCGACACTTTCGGAAGACTCTGTATCTCTTTGTCGAGAGCCATTGTGACAGAGTTAAGATTGGCTCCTAACTTCTGGAACACAAAATTGACAATCGTCTCGCTTTCAGAGATCAAGGCTTTAAGAATATGGACAGGTTCGATCTGTTGCTGACCGTTTTGACGGGTAAGCTCAATCGCTTTCTGAACCACTTCCTGCGATTTGATTGTAAAATTGTTGAAATTCATATATGAGGAATTTATTTGGTTTTATGCATAAAGGATATTGGCTTAACTAAAATATATACATATTAACAATTCAGCTTTCCAATGGTTGGCATAAAATATAAAAATCGTGGTTAAGATCCACGATTTTTATTTTGCTTTGAGAATTTCAATCCAATAGTCATCTGGATCGTGAATGAAATAAAGTCCCATTTCAAAGTTTTCGTAACAGATGCATCCCATCTGACGATGATATTCGCGGATTTTATCATAATCACCTTCGACTCTCATTGCAAGATGGCTTTCATTTTCTCCGAGCTCATAAGGTTGAGGATGATCACGCAGCCATGTCAGTTCAAGTTTGAATGATTCGCCGGGAGCGGATAAATATACGATTTTAAACGCACCGTCAGGATGATTTATTTCTCCCACCTTTTCAAGACCGAGAGCTTCTTTATAGAAACGAATGCTACGGTCAAGATCTGTGACATTAAAGTTGCAATGATCGAAATGAGATTTGATTTGCATAGCGGTTTAGTGTTTAGAGTTGAAGTTTATTATTGAAGTTGGTCCTATTTTTTTCTTTTTCAAGACTTCGTCAGATTTTCGAGTCGATTTTGAAACTTGAAAATGGAGTTTAGCGTGCCAAACGACCGATGAAAGGTTAAAAAGCGACCGAAAAGATGGCGGAAGATTGGGAATTTGAAAAATTTTGGCGTCATAAGAAAGATATTTTTACAAAAATAACAAAAATAGCAATGTTTTTGCTTCAATATAATGAAATAATTAATAAAAAATTATATCTTTGTAGTCAGAAAATTGTCGTATGCCGTTGAGCGAGATTAAGAAATTTCTTACTGCTATACGTTTCCGGCTGGATAAACTTTCAAAAACGCATAACCAACAAATTACTAATCATATACTTAAAGAATGGTATCATGAGCAAGCCTTATGTATTAGGTGTCGATATAGGTGGCACCAACACAGTTTTCGGAATTGTAGACGCCCGAGGACATGTGATCGCAAGCGATTCGATCAAAACACGTAAACATGCGAATTTTGATGATTATATCGAAGAACTTCATGAAGGAGTGATTCGTCTTCTTAAAGCCAACGATGCAGAAGACAAGATTTATGGAATAGGTATCGGTGCACCAAACGGCAATTACTATACAGGCGAGATTCAGAATCCGCCAAACCTTCCATGGGGACCAATTATTCCTCTTGCTGAGAAAGTAAGCAAGGCTTTCGACGGGATACCTGTGTCAGTTACAAATGACGCAAACGCCGCCGCCCTTGGAGAAATGACTTATGGTGCTGCCCGAGGCATGAAAGATTTCATCATGATTACTCTCGGCACCGGAGTCGGGTCAGGTATAGTTGTCAACGGTCAGCTTGTCTATGGCCACGATGGCTTCGCAGGCGAATTAGGTCATTTGATTGTAAAGCGAAACAACGGACGTGTATGCGGATGCGGTAGGACAGGATGTCTTGAAGCATATTGCAGTGCTACAGGAGTGGCTCGCACTGCCCGTGAATTCCTTGAAGTGCGCACTGAACCGTCAACACTTCGCAACCTCCAGATTGAGGACATTACATCTAAGGATGTTTATGACGCTGCTATTGCTGGAGATAAACTTTCAAAAGAGATATTCGAATATACAGGTACTATCCTTGGTCAGACATTTGCCGATATGGTGGCATTCTCAAGCCCCCAGGCAATTATTCTTTTCGGAGGCCTTGCAAAGAGCGGAGATCTTCTTATGCGACCTCTTAAGGAGGCATTCGATAAATCGATACTTCCTATCTACAGAGGGAAAACTAAGATTCTTTTATCAGAGCTTAAGGAAAGTGATGCTGCTGTTCTTGGTGCGTCGGCTCTGGGATGGGAAGCAAAATACCGTTATGAGGTTCCATCTTTTGATCATCCGGCAACTCCCGCACCTGCTGAAGAAGCCAAATAAATAGGGTGTTCAGTTTGATGTTCCGAAAAAACATCATCCAAAACACCTGAAAATAT